>JAUXAU010000035.1 GCA_030619765.1 Thermoplasmatota archaeon | reverse complement strand
ATTGATTCCAAAAAAATTCACAGTGTTTGCATACACTGTTAAACTAACTTATATTGGTTTGATTGTTTTAGCTGGTTTTCAACCAGAGCTCAGCCTCTGGAAATCTGATGAATACTTGATTCACATTATAGTGATATTTTTGGTATTTGTAATATTTGCTACATTATACAAATTCTGGCATCCCTCCAAATTTGATAGACCACGTTTAATAAGGATATTAGGCATACATGAGTTAGCTGCTTATTCTTTAGGCCCCATAATACTGCTGCCAATAATCGGACTAAAGTTTACACTGTTTCTTCTTTTACTTCCTCTTTTCTGGATGTTAATAGTTAATTTTATTCTCTACGGTAAACCAATGCAACCACAAGTATGATTAAATCACAGTACAACTAATACAAAAAGTAGAGTTGCATATAAACAAACCAATCTTTTTTGGTTTTTGTGGCAGGATAAAAAGGGATTGAAAAATGGGTTATTCTGCTATGTTTAAAATTAGAAAAATATTAATCAATTGTAGACATATGTTCCTACTAATCTAAGAAGAATATTGTTGATAAGGTGAAAAAAAATGAAAGGAACTGTCAAATGGTACAATACAAGAAAAGGCTACGGATTCATCCAAGACGAAGACGGAAAGGATATTTTTGTCCACAAATCGGCTGTGCCAACTGGAACATATCTAAACGAGGGAGACAAGGTTGAATACGAGAGTGAAGAATCAGAGAGAGGACCCCAAGCAACCAAAATAAAGAAGTTGTAAAACTTCCCACTCAATCTACAATTTGCATAACATACATTTCTTTAAAAAACCAATCCTTGGGTGTTTGGGGAGGATAAAAAGGGATTGAAAGAATCAAGAAAGGGTTATTCATTTTTTTCCTTCTTTTTCCTTAATTTTTTATCAGTACTATATGATGGTTTATAGGTTTCCCTTGGTTCATCTCCAATACCATATGATGGTTTATGGTTTTCCCTAAATTTTTTCCCCTTCTTAAATAAACCCATTTTTCTCCTCCTCCAAATCTACAATTCAATAATAGTCTTTTCAACTATCAAGAGATGTTTTTGAACTTTTCTGAAGCAGGTTCTCCTTCGATTCCCCAATGTGATTTAGGGATTTCATGAACAATTACTTCCACAGCACGAGCAGGGATACCTAAATCAACAAAGACTTTAGTGATTCCTTTAATCACAGTTTTGGCTTTTTCCTCTCCGAAACCTTCCCAGACATTCACATGAACAACAGGCATTTTTCATTCTCCAAACTAACTATAATTTTTATAACATCTATTACTTATATAAAATCAATCCCCTTGGGTTTTTGTGGGAGGATAAAATGGGATTGAAAACATTATGATTTAGGAGAAAAACGGGGAGGAACGTGAGAGGCGAATGCTGTTTAGGAAAGATTATGAAAAAGAAAAAGAGTTGCCCTTACTGAAGCAAACTTGCGTCCCCGTTGAATTTTTCTTAATATTGCACCCCTCACCAATAATTATAATGTTTTTGTAATTGATAAACATTACGCTCTATTATTTTCTATAGAAGGGATATTGTAAAAGGGGTCGAGAGGCAAGGAAAATGAAAGGGAAAGGCGTGGTAAACGCCTAGATCATTCTCTTCACTTCGACCCCCATTAATACTATAGCTTTTTGGTAGATAAAGATAATGTTTTGGTTTTGTGGGAGGATAAAAAAGGGATTGAAAAACCGAAACTACCACTATAAAAAAGTACGGAAAATCAGGTTTTTAATGCATTAAAAAAAGAAAAAAAGAGAGAGAATTACTAGTTTTCACCTAACGGCAACATTGGACACTTGGTTTTCTTCCCCCTCATCCATGCTCACTAAGCTGACCCCACTCGTGTAGGTGTACTCAATTATGACACCATAACAGCCCATATCTGGGCCAATAAAAAATTCTAGGTAATAGCTATACAAGGAGTTGTCTATGTCAGCATAGTCTATTGTATCGTCCCAACTGCTCCCGTTACCGCTACCACTTATCCATGCATTTGCCATTTCATCAATGCTCCCATTCATATAGCTCCTAGATAAATGAAGGCGTGCACTAGCAGGTGCCTCATTTATCCAATAGTAGGTTAAGTTAGTAACGGTAGCTCTGTGAGGAAGGTTAACAGGGGCTACAAAAAAAACCTCTCCAGAAAGGCGATAGCCATAGTTTTCAACATACGTATTATTGTTTCTTGGGGTGAAGGCAGCAGCGGGTATAGATAGGTAACCTGTCTTAGTAGCTGCTGGTCTAGGTGTAGTGTCACCTTGTTCCTCAATTTTTGACACAATTTCTACAGATGATTCCTCAGCAACATCAGAACTTAAAGAGCATTCCACCTTTTTAGTGGTACTTATAGTCATTATCCCTGATGCTGGTAAAACAGCAGTTGCAATCAACAGCATACATACAAAAATACCTAATATTTTCTTTTTCATTTTTTACCTCCCCCAAATAATAAAATTTGGTAAAATTGATATATATTACTTAGATTTAAATGTTTCCTACCTAGATTTTATTGCAACATCTGTAACAATTATACTTTTTTCTTTTCTAAAAATGTGGTGTAAGAAGGATATTGTAAAAAGGGGTCAAAGGTGGGAGGAAAGAATTTAGTTAAAAATTCGTTTCCAGATGACCCCCCTCATTGTTATAGTTTTTTGGTAGATAAAGATAGTGTTTGGGTTTTGTGGGAGGATAAAAAGGGATTGAAAATGACGGGGGTTTGCTCCTAAAGTCACATTAAGAGCAAAGCCGCCAACAGTTAATTATAAAAATTCCTTCAGTTTTTTAGCCATTGGGTGTTTGAATCCTTGTTTTCTAATTGGAACCATCGTTTCTTGGATATCAATTTTGGTTATATAACCACTGAAAGCACCCATTAGTTTTTCGCAGAATTTTTTCATCTGTTTTGTATCTGGAGCTGTGAAAGTTAGAATCCAATCATAGTTGCCATGGACATATAAACAATCTTCAACAGTAACGTTTTCCCCTGGTAATAAATCATCAAGACGTTCTGTTGTTATTTTATCCATCATTTTTTCATCAAACGGCTTGACTGACCTTTTAACAAGAGCAGTATAATGTTTAAGATCCAGTTTTTCGGGATCAACTACAGCATTATATCCCCAGATTGTTTTGTCTTTTTCCTTTCTTTTTTTGATTCTCCATAATTTTTGTCTAGAAAAACCACATTTTTTCGCTATTTTGTCAATATTATCTCCAGAATTTATCTGAAGTATTTTAAGGAGTTTCTTTTCATCTTCATTGATTTGTTTTTTACTGCTTTTCGGCATATTCATTCATCCCTTTCTCATTAGTACATTCCCTTATTGTTCTTAAATGTTACCATATTTGATACTTTTGTAACATGATTTTAAGGAAAACAGGCTATGGAGTAGGTAGCATCTATTACAAATGTTGTATTAAAAGGATAATATTTATATACCACCTAAATATATATTAATATTAATGGGGGAACAATATTTTTGAGATAATTCTTCCTTTTCCTACCTCCTCACCATTCCCCCATTTTCATTTCTATAATCCTTTGTATAGTTTGATTTTTGGGGAAGATAAAAAGGTGTTGAGAAACAGTGCTTTGTGTAATTATTTTAAGAATTAAAAAAAGAGAAAAGGTCTTTTATAAGAACTTCCACACTTTTATTTCATCACTAGCACTATTCCCCTCATCATCGTAGGCAACGACTTTTATGGTGTGTCTTCCAATTGTTTTCTCAGTCCAAGTCCATGTATAAGGTTCAGAGGTAACGTTTGCTTTTAACACATCATCAATGTAAAATTCTACATTCTCAGCTTCGCCCTGCCAATACCAGGACTCATAAACATATGCTTCAATATCGATGGCGCCGATAATTCTCGCTTTGATAAATGGTGTTATTCTTTTATTATTAAGATAGAATGCTCGTAAGGGTTTTGCTATATCAACCTTAATTGTCTCCTCCTTTAAAGAAACATTAACCCATAATGTTTTGTTTTCCTCAGAATCATGTCGATAGGGATCATAGTATTCATATCCCTGTTTGCGAATATCAAGATATAGTTCTCCTGCGGCTATGTTCATACTATAAAAACCAGATGAATCTGTGTGGTTATCTTTTTGATATTCATGTCCCGTATTTACATCAATCCACTCAAATGTAACACGTGCGTTATTAATCGGACTGCCTGTCCCTTCGTCGGTTATATATCCACATACTACTGAGTTTTCTGGAGGACGAGGAGACAAGGAGAAGTTCACCCACAATGTTTCAAACTCGTCAATGGCAACATCATCTAAATATTCACGGAAATACCCACTCGCTTCAGCCTCTAGTTCTATTTCCCCTGCTGCTACATTCATATAGTAAAATCCAGTATGGCCGGAAATAGTATCATTCTGATAAAACTGATTTTGCTCTCCCTGCCAGAGGAGGCTAATGTTGACTTCGTTGATAGGATCGCCTGTCTCTTCGTCGGTTATAATGCCACATACTACTGAGTTTTCTGGAGGACGAGGAGACAAGGAGAAGTTCACCCACGCTGTCTCATTTTCATCGATTTCATGAGGCTCCGACTCCTCACTTAAATACCCATCTGCATAAACAGTAATCCTGAATCTTCCTGATGGGACATTCATGCTATAAAAACCAAATGAATCAGTGTTAGTATCATTTTCATAAAATTCCCATTGATTGTCATGTCCTCGAAGATAAATAAAAGCATCTTCAATAGGATTACCTATGTCATCATCCTTGACATATCCACAGATTATCGAATTTTCTGGAGAATCTCCACTGCCCATTTGTGGTCTGTTTGGTTCTTTCTCAATGTTCTTTTGCTCCTCATTTGTCTCATCATAATATTGTAATCTTCCAGTAAGGTCAATTAAAGGAAGCTCACCGTCATAACCATCATACATGGTTGGGTGCTGTCTACTTGTTCGAGGTTCTGTGTAAAAGAATGCTTCTTCCGCAGAAATAACACCATCCATATCGCTATCTGCAAATCCTCGTAGTCCATCAATAAGATAAGGAGCAAAACCACCAGAATACGCTACCTCATCCTCACGGGATCCCATCAATACAACCCGACCTTGTCCACGAACATCTTCTGCAAAACCCTCAATCCATTCTGTAGAAGACATCGTATAATCTTTCCTTTGGAAAGGAAGTATATTTCTGTATGTTTTATTCCAATCAGGGGGATCGTTGAATCCTCCAGCGTAGCAACTGTCGACAATGAGACAAACACCCTGAGATTCTAACCGATTCAACAAGACATTCAATTCGTCATCCCAAATAAAGAGAGGGGAGTATGCAAAACTCCAATAGCTAGCAAGGATTTCATCTGCTCCATCGTCTTCGTCTTTTGGTGGAAGATCCATTGGAGAGCCATTCGGGCCTCTTAATGGGGAACCATGCGTAGTAATAAACACCAAAGAAAAATCATCGCTGTCCTCCATTCTATCTAACCATCGTAAACCCGCAATAATGTTTAATACAGTTGCATCCTCGCCTTTTATAACCTTAATGTGATCCTCAGACCACCACGGGGAATCCAAAAGAACGCCATATAAATCATCAATCTCCTCCAGCATAAGCGGGCGATTTTGTTGCGGATCATCTGCGTACACACCGACAGCGACCAATAACGCCCAATATTCTGTATCTCTATCACCAATATGCTCAAAATCTAAGGTTTCAAAATTAAGTTCTTTAATGTCACTATTCAGAGCAACAGTTCCAAGCCCACTTAGGACTAAAAATCCTACTACTAATATTGGTATTATTTTCTTCATATTTTATTCCCTCCATTATATATCTTAATATCAGTTTAATAGGTTTAAATGTTTGGCATGAAATAAAATATTAGAACTTCAAATTATTTTATTACACAAAGCAGAGAAACAGCGTTCCTAAGCGATATGGAATAGAGATATTATAAAAGGGGCCAAAAGGGAGGAAATAAACCTGTTAAGAAAGGATTAGCTTATAGAATTTATTTCTTTAATTTGACCCCCTTCAATAGATGTTATAGTCTTTTTGTTTAATAAAGATTGGCTCAATGTGTAAGTGGTATTATACAATATCAAAAACAAAAGAAAACGTACCATGGATTTATCCCTGCTTTTTAGATTCCGTTTCTACAACCCTTTTCTCCTTAGTCATTTTTCCATTTTGACGTATTTACACAGTAGCTTTATATAATATTATTGTTAAGAGGTAACATGATACAAATTAACAACAATAGTTGTTTGAAAGTGGTGGGAATATGAAAAATTCGCGTCTAAACAATAAGGATGCACCTTATGATTATTTGTCTAGTCTATATATAGAAAAGGGTTTATATGTCAAAAAATATTAATGAATTAGAAAATTATAAATATTATAAAAACCGACATAATATTATAAAGGATCGTAGTGAATATTGTTGATTTAAATGGTAGATGTCTCAATAGTAATTTTAACGAAAGATGCAGGAAGTCAATTTCGAGACGTGCTTAAAGTGATTTTTAGTCAAAACACGAAGTACAAGTTTGAAATTATTGTCGTTGATTCAGGATCTACCGATGAAACATTGAAAATTGTAAAAGAATTTGACACCAAACTCTTTCAAATACCTCCAGAAGAATTTGGTCATGGTAAAACCAGAAATTATGGCGCAAAATTGGCAAAGGGAAAATTCTTGGTATTCCTTACCCACGATGCACTTCCATCTGGAAATGATTGGTTAGACCAATTATTAGCACCGTTTTCTGAAGATCAAGTAGTAGGTATCTATGCTAGACAGATTCCAAAACCTGATGCATCACCATTAGAACAGTTCTTTTTATTAAAGAGATACCCAGATAATGCACATAGAAAACGGTTTGAAAAAATCTTAGGACCGATTAAACTAGAAGATATCTTTTTCTCAAATGTATGTTCTGCGGTTCGTAGAGATATATTATTAAAATATCCGTTTGACGAGGAATTGATAATCAGTGAGGATCAGCAATGGGCAAAGGATGTACTCTTGGCAGGCTATTCTATTGCCTATCAACCAAAGGCAATGGTAGTTCACTCCCATAACTACAATCTTAAGACAGTTTTTCGCAGGTTTTTTGACTCCGGTGTCTCATTTGAACAAATGAAGAAAAAAGGAGATTTCCATCCCGGGTTTAAAAAAAATGGTTTAAATCAGTTAAGAGAAGAGATGCGATATATGATTAAAAATGGTCATGGGGTTATGCTTCCATATGAATTTCTTTATAATGCCATGAAATACTTAGGGCTAGAAATCGGAATGAAAAGCTCTAAACTGCCTACATGGTTGAATAAATCAATGAGTCAACATCGATATTTTTGGAAAACCCGTACAGATAACATTTAATTGTATCTAGTTTTTTAGCATGTAATATAGTATTTATAGAGAAATGTTATTCAGAAGGTTAATTTGATGATACTATGAA
Source organism: Thermoplasmatota archaeon (assembly GCA_030619765.1). Classification (GTDB taxonomy): domain Archaea; phylum Thermoplasmatota; class E2; order DHVEG-1; family DHVEG-1; genus JAGLML01. The sequence goes on along the minus strand of JAUXAU010000035.1, from coordinate 27,567 downwards.
AAAGGCGATATATCTTGCGGTATTGGGTGGTTTTGGAGATGTTACTCACTCAACTCAAATTGCAAGAAGATTTGCTCGTGATTTGAATATTGAAGTAATATTTATTGCTGCTCATCCAAAAAAAGGAGGGGATGTACCTAGCTATGATGGAGTCGTCTATAAATGGTATCCCTATGATGAAATAAATGCATTGAAATATTTGATAACGAGAATTCTATTTGAGATACAATCATTTTTTTCTTGTTTATCTGTTAAAAACCCTTTATTTTTTTATGAAAGACATCGTGCGCTAGGTTTTTCTGGATATTTCGCTTCAAAAATCTTAAAAAAACCATATTTTTTAGAAGTCAATACAATAATTGAGTTAGATATGGAAATAGAAACATTTTCTTCTCGTATTTTTTATTACATGAATAAACTAAATTGTAAGTGTCAACGTTTTTTTATGAAAACTGCTGATCTTTTATTTACTCCCACAAATGGCATTAAGCAAATTATGATAGAACGTTATGATGTTAATTCTGATAAAATAGTTGTAGTTCCGAATGGAGCAGATTCAGATATTTTTTATCCTATGGATAAATCAAAAATGAGGAAAGATATTGGATTACCACTGGAGAAAAAAATTGTGATTCTTGTAGGTGGATTCAAGAAATGGCATGGTATTGATACACTCATTGAGGCAGTTCCATTAGTTGTAAAAAAGTACGTTGATATTCTTTTTTTGTTGGTGGGATCTAGTAAAAACCCTGCATTGGTAGCAGAATTAAAAGATAAGGTTAAGGAATTAAAATTAGAGAAAAATGTTTTGTTAACTGGTCAGATTCCATATGATCAGGTGCCAAAGTATGTTAATGCATCTGATGTTGCGGTATGTAATATATCTGGTCATGAAAGAAATCGAAAGATCACATTCACCGCTTTAAAAATGATGGAGTATATGGCATGTGGAAAAGCGATGATTGTAACTACACCGTGTGCGGTTGATGTTAAGATTAGGGAATATAATGCTGGTGGGGTGATAGAACCTGATGATGCAACTATTTTAGCTAACAGTATACTGAAATTGTTAGATAATGAAGACTTGAATTTAAAATATGGAAAAAATGCGTTGGAGTTGTATAAAAAACATTATACTTGGGACGCTGCAGCTAAAAAGACTGAGGATGAAATATTTAAAATGATAGATATGAAAATGGTGTCTAGAAAATGAAGGTTTTGGTTATAGGTGGCAGCGGTCTTCTAGGAACGAAACTTCGAGAGGTTTTTGAAAAAAACAATTATGATGTGTATGCTTCATTTCATGACAACGTGGTTACCGGAAAAAACTGTTTTCAAATGGATATTACTCAAAAAGATGATGTTTTTCGTGTAATAAAAAAAGTTTCTCCTGATGTTGTTGTACATACAGCGGCTTATACGAATGTTGACGGATGTGAAAAAAATAGAAGGCAAGCTTTTGATGTCAATGTTAATGGTACTGAAAATGTAGCAAGCGCTGTAGAAAAAATAGGTGCCACGCTTATCTATATTTCAACTGACTATGTTTTCGATGGAGAGAAGGGGTTTTACAAGGAGGATGATCTTGCAAATCCTGTTAATTACTATGGTTTAACAAAGCTTGAGGGGGAGGAAGTTGTCAAGAAAATTTGCAGTAATTTTGCAATAGCAAGAGCCTCTGTCCTCTACGGAAGCAACAAGATAAATTTTGTCACATGGATTATTGATCAATTAGAAAAAGGAGAACAGATAAACATTGTGACAGATCAGTATGTTTCCCCTACTTTGAATATTGATCTCGCGGAGCAATTGATGTGTTTAATCGAGGAAAAATCAAGGGGTATTTTTCATACTGCTGGAGGAGAGCGTATTAGTAGATATGATCTTACTATAGTTGTCGCCGATGTTTTTAGTTTGGATAAGGATTTAATTAATCCGATTAAGATGGAAGATTTTAACTGGCTTGCAAAAAGACCTATTGACTCCTCTCTTAATGTTTCGAAGATTTCAGAAATTAAAAAACCTTATATAGTAAAAGAAGCTGTGAAATTGCTCCAAGAAGACATAGGAAGATAGGCATGAAAGGCTTGATTCTATCAGGTGGTTTTGGAACAAGACTAAGACCTCTTACATATTCACAGCAAAAACAGCTCATCCCAGTGGCAAATAAACCTATTTTGTTTTATGGGATTGAAGATTTGATTGAAGCTGGCATTAAAGATATTGGTATTATCGTAGGGCCAAATAGCGATCAAGTTGTTAAAACTGTTAGGAGTGTTAATTGGGATGCAAACATTGAGTTTATAAGGCAAGATGAACCTCTCGGTATTGCCCATACAATAAAGATTTCTAGGGATTTTATTGGCGATGATTCTTTTATTATGTACCTTGGTGACAATATTCTCAAAGAAGGTGTCATTGATCATGTTCGGGATTTCGAGAATTCTGATTGTGAGGGGAGTATTCTATTAATGGAAGTGGATAATCCAGAGGCTTTTGGTGTTGCTGTATTAAATGATAATAATGAGATTATTAAACTAATAGAAAAACCAAAGGATCCACCATCCAATCTTGCCGTTATTGGTGTTTATTTGTTTCGATCCAAGGTATTTGATGCTGTTGAAGAACTTAAGCCTTCTAAACGTGGGCTGTTAGAGATTGTTGATGCGGTTCAATGGTTAATTAATCATGGATATAGAGTGAAATCTTCTTTTGTTACAAAATGGTGGAAAGACACTGGTAAACCTGAAGATATCTTACATGCAAATCGATTAATAATCGATGATATCGAGACTGATAATCAGGGAGAGGTTATTGATTCTCAGATAAAAGGTAGGGCACAGATTGGTAAAAATACTATTGTTGATAAGAATTCTACGGTGAAAGGCCCGGTGATAATCGGTGAGAACTGTAAGATTAGCGATTCTTATATCGGACCATATACGAGTATAGGGGATAATTGTGAGATAATTGGTACAGAGATTGAAGACTCTGTTTTATTGGATGGAGTAAAGATACGAAATGGTGGAAGGATCATTGATTCTCTTATTGGCAGAGGTGTTAAAATTTTCAAAAATGATAGGTTGCCTGAAGGTAGAAGTTTTGTTATTGGAGATAACTCGGAGGTGAGTTTATGATTGAAGGAGTGAAGATTAAGGAGCTAAAGGTTATTCCTGATGAAAGAGGTTGGCTTATGGAGATTCTTCGCTGTGACGAAGACCGTTTTCAGAAGTTTGGTCAGGTATATGTTACGACTGCGTACCCTGGTGTGGTAAAAGCATGGCATTTGCATAAAATTCAGACCGATAATTTCACGTGTATCCATGGTATGATGAAAGTGGCGTTGTATGATGCTCGTAAAGATTCTCCGACGCATGGAGAGATAAATGAGTTTTTTATCGGTCAGAAAAAACCGCTGCTAATCACTGTCCCGCCCTTCATATATCATGGATTTAAGGCGATTGGAACAGAAACAGCGTATTTCCTAAGTGTTCCTACTGAACCTTATAATTATAAAGAACCCGATGAATATCGGTTGCCACCAGATACTAATGAGATACCGTATGATTGGGTTTTGGAGCCTGGTAAAGCCCATGGATGATGTGATATGAAGGTAATGGTTACTGGCGGAGCAGGGTTTATCGGTTCAAACTTCATTCATTATATATTAGAGAGGTATGATGATATCGAGGTTGTCAACTATGATAAGCTTACCTATGCTGGTAACCTCGAAAATCTTCGTGACATAGAGAACGATTCAAGGTATACGTTTGTAAAAGGCGATATTTGCGACGGTTCTTTGGTAGAGAAGGTTGTACAGGAGAGTGTCGACCAGATTGTTAATTTTGCTGCTGAATCCCATGTCGATAGAAGTATTACTGGCCCTGAACCTTTTATAAGAACTGATATTTTTGGAACGTTTACGCTTCTTGAAGCTTGTAGAAAGTTTGATGTTAAGCGTTATATCCAGATTTCTACTGACGAAGTGTATGGTAGCATTGATAAAGGTTCTTTCAAGGAGACAGATTCGCTGAATCCATCGTCTCCTTACTCATCATCAAAGGCCTCTGCGGATTTGTTGGCTAATTCCTATTTTATTACCTATGGTTTTCCTGTTTCTATCACTCGGAGTAGCAATAATTTTGGTCCGTATCAATATCCTGAAAAACTCATTCCCTTATTTATCATTAAAGCAATGCGTGATGAGTCGTTACCGCTGTATGGCGATGGTCTTAATGTGCGGGATTGGCTTTATGTGGAAGACAACTGCATAGCTATCGACATCGTTCGCCAGAAAGGGGAGAATGGAGAAATTTACAATATTGGTGCCGATAATGAACGTACCAATGTTGAGATCACAAATATTATCTTAAATGAGCTTGGTAAACCAGATTCACTTATTGAACATGTAAAGGATCGTCTGGGTCATGATCGTCGTTATAGCATTGATTCGGAAAAGATAAAACAATTAGGATGGGCACCAACAAAAAGTCAGGATTTTGAAACGTCAATGAGAGAAACGGTTCAGTGGTATGTTAGCAATGAGTGGTGGTGGAAGGACAAAAAATAATCCCATTTGCAATAGCGCTAAGGAGAAGAGGAAGTTCTATGAAGATATCTATCATCCTTGGAACTCGTCCAGAGATAATAAAAATGTCCTCTATTGTAAGAGAATTAGAGGAAAGAAGTTTAGATTATTTTGTTCTACATACAGGACAACACTATTCTTACAATTTAGACAAAATCTTTTTTGAGGAATTGGAATTGCCCTTGCCAAAATACAACATAGATGTGGGCTCGGGTACTCATGCAGAAGAAACTGGAAAGATGTTAATTGGAATAGAGAAAGTTTTACAAAAAGAGGATGTAAACATCGTTTTGGTAGAAGGGGATACAAACACTGTCTTGGCAGGAGCATTGGCATCCGCTAAGTTATTTATCAAGGTTGGACATGTGGAATCTGGATTGAGAAGTTTTGATAGAGGGATGCCAGAAGAAATCAATAGAGTTATTACTGACCATATTTCGGATTTTCTTTTTGCACCGACCAATGTTGCAAAAGAAAATTTACTCAATGAAGGTATAGATGACAATAAAATTATTGTTACTGGAAATACGATTGTAGATGCTGTTTATCAAAATTTAGAGATTGCAAAAAGAAAGGTAGACATTTTAAATAAACTAAAGATGTCCCCTAAAAAATATCTTCTTGCCACAATTCACAGGCAAGAAAATGTTGATGTTAAGGAAAAATTACAAAATATTTTAGATGGTTTTAGATTTGTTTGTAATGAGTTTGACTTACCGATAATTTATCCCATTCATCCAAGAACAATGAAAAGATTAAAGGAGTTTAAATTGGAGATTCCAAAGGGAGTTAAATTAGTTGAGCCTATCGGTTTTCTTGAGTTTTTACAATTAGAAGCACAGGCCGCTCTGGTGTTAACTGATTCTGGAGGGGTCCAGGAGGAAACATGCATATTGAAGATCCCTTGTGTTACTTTACGGGATAATACTGAGAGACCTGAGACGTTAGAGGTTGGATCTAATATGTTAGTAGGAACTAATCCAGAAAAGATAGTTGACGGTGTTAGGATGATGTTAAATAAAGCTAGAAATTGGGATAATCCTTTTGGGGATGGCACATCCGGTAAAAAGATACTGAAATTCTTAGAAGGTGCTAAATTATGAAATTATGTGTGCTTGGTTTAGGATATATTGGATTACCAACCGCGCTTTTATTTGCTCAGAGACACAAGGTAATTGGGGTCGATGTGAACAAAAAAATCGTGGAAGTATTAAATAGCGGTGAGATACCATTTGATGAACCTGGACTGCCTGAATTATTCAATAAAGTAAAAGATAACTTTGAAGCAAAAACAGAGGTTGAGGATGCAGATGTTTTTTTGATAGCAGTCCCAACACCACTTGATAAATCTTTAAAGATTGCTGATTTGAAATATGTAAGAACGTCAGCTGAAATGATTTACCCTTATTTAAAAGAAAATAATTTGGTCATTCTTGAATCTACGGTTCCTCCTGGGACAAGTGAAAGACTTGTACTTCCAATTTTAAAAAAAGGTGGGTTAGAAAGATTTTATTTTACCCACTGCCCTGAACGTGCAATTCCAGGAAACACCATACATGAGATGATCAATAACGACCGGATAATCGGTGGTATTGATGAAAAATCTAGTGAACAAACTAAGACTCTGTATCAATCGTTTGTCAAAGGAAATCTTTATCTTTCTAATGTAAGAACTGCAGAATTTGTTAAACTTATGGAAAATACATTTAGGGATATCAACATTGCTTTAGCAAATGAATTTGCACAGATGGCAAACGAAAATAAGATAAATATCTGGCAGGCCATTGAAATGGCAAATAAGCATCCCCGTGTTAATGTTCTAAAACCTGGACCGGGGGTGGGAGGTCATTGTATAGCAATAGATCCATGGTTTTTGAAGGTACATTCATCAACATCTAAGATGATTTCACTTGCTAGGGAGATAAATAACTCTATGCCAAATTATGTGTTACAAATTGTGGAAGATTTGTTGGAAGGAATTTCGAATCCCACAATAACAGTTCTTGGTGTGGCGTATAAAGGAGATGTGGATGATACAAGGGCGACACCTGCTCTTAAATTCATAAAATTGGCAGAGAATGAAGGATACAAGGTAAAAGTACATGATCCTTATGTGAAGGAATTTGAATATGAAATTTTAAATTTAGACGAAGCTGTTAAAGATAGTGATTGTATTGTACTTATTACTGATCATACGCCATTCAAACAAATAAATCCAGAAGAGATATCAAAGTTGGTGAGAAGAAGGAATATAGTTGATACAAGGAATCTTTTAGATCATGAAAGATGGAAAAGCGAGGGATTCGAAATAAGGATTCTTGGAAATTACTTTGGTTCCAAGTTTTGAAATATTAACAACGAGTGGTGGTGGAAATGATAAAAATAGGGGTTGTAGGCACAGGTTCCATGGGTAAAAACCATGCGAGGGTCTGCTCAGAGTTAGATCATGTGGAACTCGTTGGAATAGCCGATGCTAACATTGAAACAGCAAAAAAGGTTGCAGAAAAAGTTGATGCAAAGGCATTTTTTGATTATAAAGAATTATTGCAGCTAGTAGATGCTGCCATTATTGCTACACCTACAATAACGCATCATGATATAGCAATGGATTTTTTGAATAATGGAAAACACGTCTTGGTAGAAAAACCTGTTAGTGATAGTGTTGAAAAAGCACAGGAATTAACAAGAAAATCAGAAGAGGCAGGGTTGGTGTTAGCTGTTGGTCATATAGAGAGACATAATCCTGCGGTAAAGTTTGTAAAAGATGCAATGGATAATAAGAGGTTTGGTGAACTGATTACTATTGCTTCAAAGCGGGTTAGTAATTTTCCGGGGAGGATAAAAGATGTTGGTGTTATCTTTGATTTTGGAGTGCATGATATTGATGTTATGCGGTATTTGGCAGGTGAGGTAGAATCTGTGTATGCTCGGGCTGGGAAATTCAATGAAAATATTGCGTATGAGGATCATGCAAATATTATCTTAAACTTTGAAAATGGCATCTGTGGTATTTCAGAGGTGAATTGGCTGACACCAATGAAGATACGTAAATTGTTTTTAACTTGTTCAGAAACCTTTGTTGAAGCAGATTACATTAATCAAATGGTTACTATGTCTTCCTCTTCATTTAAACAGATTGATGAAATGGATTTATTTCGTGTTCCTATCGAGTATAATACAAATCAGGTTACACTTGAGAAGAAAGAGCCATTAAGAAATGAAATAGAGGATTTTGTTTCCGCAATTCAACAAAGTAAACAGCCTTTAGTGACTGGTGAGGATGGATTGATGGCTCTAAAAATTGTTGAGGCTGCAACACAGTCGTATAAAAATAGGGAAGAGGTAAAAATACTATGATCCATGAATCGGCATATGTGGAGGATGCCAAGATAGGTGATGGAACAAACATTTGGCATTTTGTTCATGTGCGGAAAGGTGCGAGAATTGGAAAAAACTGTAACATTGGAAAGGGAGTCTATATTGATACCAATGTTGAGATAGGTGATAATTGTAAAATTCAAAATTTTGCAACGGTTTATCAAGGAGTAAAAATTGGAAATGATGTGCTTGTAGGGCCTCATGTCTGTTTTACCAATGATATGTACCCAAGAGCGTCTTTGTGGGATGATGAACGACTGGTAAAAACAGTTATAATGGATGGGGCAACAGTTGGTGCAAATTCGACAATTGTGGCTGGAGTTAATATTGGAAAATTTGCAATGATAGGGGCAGGGGCTGTAGTCACGAAGAATGTTCCTAAGTATGGCCTCGTTTTTGGAAATCCCGCTCAGTTGAGAGGTTTTGTTTGCGAATGTGGTGTAAAACTAAATGTAAAAAGTAAGAGTGAAGAAGGAGTTGTTTTAGAATGTCCACAGTGTGGAAAAGAGATAACAATTGATCTAAATGTCTATGAGGGGATCGGGGAATGATACCTATCGCAAAGCCGTTGATAGGAGAAGAAGAAAAAAAAGCAGTCGTAGAGGTTCTTGAGTCTGGTATGATTGCCTGTGGTCCAAGAACAGAAGCTTTTGAAAAGGAGTTTGCAGCATTTGTTGGGACAAAACATGCTGTCGCAACGACGTCAGGAACGACAGCATTGCATCTTGCATTGGTTTCTTTGGGAATAAAAAGGGGGGATGAAGTAATTCTTCCTTCTTTTTCATTTATTGCTACTGCTAATTCGATATTATTTTGTGATGCTACGCCAGTGTTTTGTGATGTTAATCTCAAAACTTTTAACATAGATGTAGAAAGAATTGAAATATTGATTACTGAAAAGACAAAAGCCATTATGCCTGTGCATTTGTATGGTCAATCTGCTGATATGAATCCGATTTTAGAAATCGCTGAAAAACATGGCTTACATGTCGTTGGCGATGCTGCGCAGGCCCATAGTGCAAAGTACAATGGCAAAATGATAGGATCGTTTGATGATGTCGAATGTTTTTCTTTTTACCCGACAAAAAACATGACTACTGGTGAAGGTGGGATGATTACTACAAACAATGATGAGATTGCTGAGAGGCTATATTCATTACGAAATCACGGAAGAGAGAATACAAAATGGGGATATGAACATGGTCGGTTGGGGTATAATTATCGAATGACTGATGTTGCCGCTGCCATTGGTATTGAGCAGCTTAAAAAATTGCCACATTTTAACAAAAAAAGAAGAGAGCATGCTGCCTATTTCAATGAAAAGCTTGATGGTAGAGAAGGAATTGAGATACCGTATGTGTTAGAAAATGCTGAGCATGTGTATCATCAGTATACTATAAAATGCAAAGATCGAGATGGAATTATTCAACGGTTAAAGAATAACGAGGTTGGATTTGGAATTTATTATCCAAAGCCATTGCATTTCTTTGGTCATCTTAAACAGTATGGGCATAACGATTTAAAAAATTCAGAATTATTGGCAGGTGAAGTGCTTTCGTTGCCTATTCATCCCGCGCTTTCTAATCAAGATTTGGAAAAAATAATAGAATGTTTTTAATGGGGTTTTCCAACGCCCTTGTACACAAAGCCTAATTTTTCGCACTCTTCTTTTTGATAGACGTTTCTTCCATCTATTATTAATGGAGTACGCATCTTATTTTTAATTAAATTAAGATCGAGGTTAAGATAGTCTTTATGCTTAGTAACAATAACGATAGCATCTGCATCGTTGATAACTTTGTTAAAATCTTTGGTGAACGGTAATTCGAAATCTCGTACGTATGGATCATGTAGTATTGGTTTTGCTCCTTTTTTCTCTAGTACTTCATAGAGTGGCTTTGATGGGGTATTTCTTGTGTCATCTGAGTTTTCCAGAAAGGCAACGCCTAGAATGGCTATCTTTGCATTGGTTAAGTCCCTTCCTGCTTCTTGGAGTCCCTTTTCCAAAAGGTCAGCCATATGAGTTGGCATCCACGTGTTTAGCTCTCTGCTTTTCACAATAACATTAGGTTCAACCTTGAATCTGCCGTAGGTATCAACTCCATATTTCAGCAACCATGGATCCTTTGGAAGGCAATGGCCGCCGACACCTGCACCCGGGAAATGCATATTTCTTACTGGGTTAGATGATGGGTTAGAAGGATCGTTTGGTAATGTATTGACAAGTTCTCTTACTTTAAACACATCGATTCCAAGGCTTTCACACATTAAAGCAATTTCATTTGCAAATGCGATATTTACATCACGATATGTATTCTCTACTACTTTTGCTACTTCTGCAGTGAGGGTATCCGTTGGATGAATCGATGCTTTGACGATGTTTTTGTAAAAATCGACTCCTCTACTAGTGCTTTCTTTATCTATTCCTCCCACGATTCTTGGGAGATAAACAATGTTTTTAATGAGCCGACCAACCATGACACGTTCATACGAAAAAACCAATGAAAAGTCATTTCCTGCTTGTAAACCCGATTCTTTCTCTAAAATGGGTTTTACGATGTTATTTGTGGTACCAGGAGCAACTGTAGACTCGATGACTACTATTACACCTTTTTGCATATAGTTGCCAACTTGTTTACTTACTTCTTTTAGTGATTCATAACGCGGTATTCCTTTTTCATCAGTGGGGGTTTGAACATCAATCAAAATAATATCAGCATCTTTGCATTCAGAAAAATCATCAGTGACTCGGAACGTTCCTTTTTTTACCACTCTTTTGATAAGTTCTGAAAGTCCTGGCTCATCTCCTCCTATAGGGTTTTTTCCTTCATTAAGCCAGTCTATCTTCCAGCCTGAGCGTTTTGATCGTCTCTGGATTCCAACTACGTTGAATCCTTCTACATCTGCAAACAGGGCGGCGGCTGGTATTCCGACGTAACCCATACCAATAACCACGATTTTCTTTGTCATTTTAGGAGGGATATAGTCATCTTCTTATTAAATATTTTATTTACAAATCTTTTGAACAATCATTTTAAATATAGGATAGGATTTCAAAAGATGAGAATTCAGATTACTCCTGCATAGCCATTTACTTGGGATGTATAGAACTGATAGCGTGAAATAACATGGGAAAGAAAACTAAAATTTGTTTCGTTGGAGATTTATCATCAACTTTCATAAAAAGAGATTATGAACTTTTAAAAAATTATTTTGAAGTTAGCCTTATTGAACCTCCTAAAAAAAAATTAGAATGGTTGAAGTATGCTATAGTCTTTGCAAAAAAAATTAAAAAATCTGATTTGACTTTTTCTTGGTTTGCAGGTTGGCGAGCAGCTTTTGCTGTTTTCTTTTCAAAGTTGTATAATAAAAAATCTATTGTTGTTATTGGTGGCTATGACGCTGCATATGTTCCGGAGTTAAAGTATGGTGCATTCACGAATTTAAAAGAGATGATACCTGCTAAGTATGTTTATAAAAACGTAAATAAGACCTTAGTTGTAGATTTATCTTTAAAAAAAGATATAATCAAAAACGCAAATGTAAGTGGAGATAATATTGATTACCTTCCAACGGGGTTTAATCTAGATCATTGGAAGCCTAAAGGTGAGAAAAAAAATATTGTTTTAACAGTTGCGATAGCCAGTGATATGCAGAGGGTTAAGTTGAAAGGATTAGACACATTTGTTAGATCTGCGAAATATATTCCCGAAGCTAAATTTATTGTAGTTAGTGTGAAAGGTGATGCAAAGAAATATCTCGAAAGAATTTCATCAAAAAATGTAGAGTTAGTTGAATTCTTACCTGAGAATGAGCTTCTCCAATGTTACCAAATGGCAAAAGTATATTGTCAACTTTCATTAAGAGAGGGATTACCAACTACTTTATGTGAGGCAATGCTCTGCGAATGTACCCCAGTAGGTGCAAATGTTCAAGGGGTTAAAACCGCTATAGGTGACACAGGTTTTTATGCAGATTATGGTGATGAAAAAGCAACTGTTAGTATGATAAAAGAAGCTTTAATTTCCGATAAAGGATTAGGTAAAAAAGCTAGAGAAAGAATTGAAAGACTATTTCCTGAAAAAAGAAGAAGAGAAGGATTAATAAAACTGATTTCAGAAATGATGCCATAAGTATCTCTGACTATTATATCAATGACTAATCGGGTTGCCGTTTTACGTAAAATGATCATGTAATTTGAGACATCTTCACTATTTATTTGAATCTTGTATTACCATCGACAACCCATTATTGATGTCAATTCTAGGTTGCCATCCCAGCTTCTCTTTAGCTTTTTGAATATTTGCAACTGTATTCATTATTTCATTCTTTCTCGTTTCATTAGTATAAGTGACTTCGACTTCTTTCTGAGAAAGATCTATTGCTCGGTCAACAATATCTTTAACGCTATAACTAATTCCTGCGCCAATATTGAATATTTCAAATTCCTTGGATTCATAAGCAGCTGCTTTATTATATGCAGATATCATATCATCAATGTAAATATAATCTCTCATGGGATTGGGGTCTTTCAATACAATTTTTTTGGATGACAATTGATCGATAACGCGAGGTATTAAGAAATCTTTGCTTTGCCCACTTCCATATATGTTGAAGGGGCGCATAATAATACAAGTCAAACCATATTCCTCATGATAAACCCTACATAATTCTTCTGCAATTATTTTGCTATGGGTATATGGATTTGTAGACCGAATAGGATGATTTTCATCGATAGGCAGGTATTTGGGGTGGCCATAGACATATGTGCTGGCAAATACAAACTTGTTAACATTCATCTCTTTAGCGATATCAAGCATATTTAGGGTCCCAAAAGTATTGACTTTATAGGTTATTCTTGGATTCCTTACTGCATACGGGACGAAAACGATTGCTGCTAGATGGAATATTACATCAATCTGTTGTTCACTTTTTAAATAGTCCTTCAGTTGTTTCCAGTTTGTCAGATCTATGCCTTTCTTTGAATCGATTTCTAATACATTAGCATGTTCTCCACGTAAAGTACTGACAAGGTGCTTCCCGACAAATCCTTCGCTACCGGTGACCAGTGTGTTCATACCCTCTAATTGTGACAACGTTAACCCTCTTGATTTGATTTCTCTACGAACTTACATGCTGCCTCGTAATCTGCTGGTCTACCAATATCGAACCAGTATCCATCGTGGACATAACCGTTTACTTTTTTTCGGTCAGCAAATAATTTCTCAAGTAAGTTCGGGAGGTCTAAGTGCTCCCTAGGCTTGATATAATTTAAAACCTCTGGCTCGAATACACATATGCCGGTGCCTACATGGTATTCAATCTTTGGCTTCTCTTCATACTTCTCGATGATGGACATTGCTGTAAGATGAGGCACTCCATAATCGATTTCTATCTCTCGCTTACTAACTGCGATCGTAGCTATACATTTACTCTCTCTATGGTTCATAAGAAGTCTTTGATAGTCTAGGTCTGTCAATGTGTCCCCGTTGATGACAAAAAAAGTCTTGTTCAATTCTTCAATAACAAGCGCCAGGGGACCAATTGTACCTAAAGGTTTATCCTCTCTAGAATACGTTATTCTAACGCCATATTGACTTCCATCACCAAGGAAAGACATTACCAATTCTGCTAGATGCCCCACTGTCATAATAATATCTTTTTGGCCGTGCGACGCCAACTGCCTCAGCAATATTTCAAGAATTGGTTTGTCGCCCACAGGCATCAGCGGTTTAGGAAAGGATGTTGCATATGGCTTAAGCCTCGTTCCTTTTCCTCCTGCTAAGATTACTGTCTTCATATCATCGACCTCAAATCGTATAAATGTCTGCTTTGTAAATTTCAATATTCTCTGATATCCAACTGATTGTTCTATTCAAACCTTCGTCCAATCCTATGGTTGGTTCCCAATTGAGTAAGTCCTTAGCTTTAGAGATGTCTGCACATAAACGCTCTACCTCACTAGATTTCGGTCTGATCCTCCTTTCTTCGACTTCGATCTTGGCATTTGAGTTTAATAATGTCAATATTTTTTCAGCCAGGTCGCCTATTGAAATTTCAAAGTTTGAACCTATGTTAATCACCTCTCCAACAGACTTTTGCATTTCAGCTATTTTAATAAAACCTTCAATCGTGTCTGTGATAAAAGTGAAATCCCTCGTTGGATGGGTATCTCCTAATTTAACAATATTCTTGATCTTGGCTTGAGTTATTATTGTGGGTATGACTGCTCTTGCAGATTGACGAGGACCGTATGTGTTGAAAGGTCTAATCGTGGCGATAGGTAGGTCGTAGGATCTACAAAAGCTATCTGCTATCATGTCTGCACCAATTTTACTGGCGGAATATGGCGATTGTCCTTGAAGAGGATGCTTCTCGTCAATCGGAACGTATTCTGCTGTTCCGTAGACCTCGCTCGTTGATGTGTGTATGACCTTTTCTACATCGTTGTCTTTTGTGGCCATCAGGATATTAGTTGCCCCCAATATGTTCGTCTCGATAACCTCCCTGGGATGTACGTATGAGTAGGGTATGGCAATTAAAGAACCTAAATGAAAGATTATATCTATATCCGCCACTGCTTTCCTGACCGCATCCGAATCTCGAAGGTCGCCAGCAATGACATCGATATTTGCAAGTTTATCTTCTGAAAAACTTTCTAATTGTCCCCAATCATTTCTGGAATTATATCTAACGAATGCTCTCACATTAGCCCCAAGGAAAACCAAACGTTCGGTGAGATGGCTTCCTATAAAACCACCGGCGCCAGTTACTAGAACATGTTTATTTTTCCAATTCATTTCATCAATCTCCATGCGATTATTCAAATGTTATTATCTATGTTGACCATGATTTTTGATCTCTATCCTTTCCATTGATACCTCACGATACTGCTTTCCAAAGAGCGAGTGTTTCTCTTCATCGGACGATAAAGAGATGCAGAAATGTAAAACGTCATGTTTATTTAAGTTCTCCTGTTACCTGTGGAAATGCTATTTGATTGGCAATAAATGAAGGTTACTTGCAAAATCCTTTTCCTCCATATCAACTAAGTAAATTCATGCAGAGAATTATGTAAATATGCATTTATAGAAAAACGAGAAAAAATCAAAATTTTAAACAAAAATTGAACTTAAAGATGAACTGAAAGAAGTAGTTAACTCTAAAGCTTAGTTATTAAAATATTATTTATGCTGCTTTCTAAAAATAAAGATCGTATCGTAATCTATATATTTTATTTGTTTATAACTATCCCTTAGTTAATGTATTCCTAAAAAATTATATGTAATCACCCAGAAAAACACCTAAAAAACAATAATAGGATTATGTATTCCCAAAATTTAGGGTTAAGTTGTGTGTTGAAAATATTAGATTATTTAGGTGTAGGTATTTTCCTCCTCAGCTAATTAAAACATATTAATACTTAAAGAAAAGTTTAAGAGATGATTTTATGCCTGGAATATGGGGAATAATTTCAGAAAAAGAAATTGAACGAAAAATTAATTTGTCAGATTCATTTCATAGGGAGCAGGGCATTGGTTATCTAAAAGATACTGAAAATTTCCAAAAAGCAGCTTTTGGACGCTTTTCAGTGAATAAATTCCAAAAAGATAAGATATTTAGAAAAATCGAGGAAAAATTAATTTGTACAGAGGGGATAATCCTAAACTTGAAATATCTTCTAAAACAGTATGATATAGAAGAGTTTGATGAGCTTATTGTAAAATTATATAGCCAATATGATTGGAAGTTTGTTGAAAAATTGAGGGGAAATTTTGCCATTTTTTTGTATTTTAAGAGAGATAGCAAATTAATAGTTTTCACTGATCATCTCGCATCTAAGCCCATTTACTATTTTTATGATAAGGATTCAAATACGTTGATTTTTGCGTCTGAATTAAAAGTTGTTATTAAAGGAATGAGACAACTTGGATTTACCCCTCATCTAGATATCAGAGGCGCCTATTGTCTTTTAACATTTGCATATATGGTTGAAGATTTAACATTAGTAAAAGAAATTAAAAAAATTCCGCCAGGAGATGTTTTGATATATGAAAATGGTGATATCAAATTAGAAGGATATTTTAAATTATCAAGCAAGCCCTACATAAAAGCTGACGAAAAGGAAATTATTAAAGAATTAGATAGAAGATTTAAAGAAGCAGTTAGATTGGAATATGAAAAGGATTTAGAATATGGATACTCACATATTGCCACGTTAAGTGGAGGTCTTGATAGTAGAACAAATATTGGGTATGCAAAAAAATTGGGTTTTAATAACATTACTTGTTTTACTTTTTCTATAAGTGGCTATCTTGATGAAATAATAGCAGAAAAAATTTGCTTGGATCATAACTTAGAATTTATTTTTTATCCCTTAGACAATGGAGGTTACTTGTTGAACTATATAGATGAAATTGTAGAATCTAATGATGGTTTAATCTTGTACAGCGGCTCGGCACATTTGTATAATTGCTTAAGAAAATTATCATTACAAAATTACGGATTGGTTCATACTGGTATGATTGGTGATTTGGTGGTGGGGTCTTATCTACAAGGTAAGACGCATAAGAAATTGGATGATAAACTCTTAAACAAAATAGCCTATTCAACTAAATTGATAAATAAATTAAATGATTTTTTAGATGTAAAAAATTTTAATTATGAAAATGATGAATTATTTGCGTTTTATGAAAGGTGCGTCAATGGAGTTTTTAATGGTTATAGAATGATCGAGCAATTTACAGAGTTTTCATCCCCTTTTTTACATATAGATTTTCTTGATTACAGTTTAAAAATACCTCCAAAATACAGATATAAAGAGTCTATCTATCTCAAATTGATAAGGAAATATCTACCAGAATTTTCAAACTATACCTGGGAAAAAAAGGGATTACCACCAAAATATCCATTTTTCATCATTAATTTCTATGGATTTATCCGAGGAGTAATAGGAAAAATATTTGGACAACAATATGTTAGTATGAATCCTATGGAATATTGGTGGAAGAAAAATAAAGGTTTGCAAAAAAAAGTTTACTCCATTTTTGAGGAAAATATCCAAACTCTTAAGGATTATCCTGAATTATTAGATGATTGTAATTACTTATTTAAAGAAGGTTCATTATTAGAGAAAACACAAGTGCTAACTTTACTTAAGGCAGTTGAGCTACTTGATATTGAAGATAAATAATTTATAATATCGAGAATATCCAACAAGATGAAGTCAAGCTTACATCGAGATCTGGTAATGATATATAGGGAAATATAATATGCAAGTTTCAATAATCATTCCAACATACAATCGTGTAAAAGATTTGGATGCGTGTCTAGATTCGATCATTAATCAAATACTGTTACCAAAAGAAATAATGATAGTAGATGATAGCGATAATGACGAAATAGAAAATTTGATTGAACAAAGGGAAAAAGAATTTAAAGAAAAGAATATGTTTTTGAGATATATCAGAAATGAAAAAGAAAAGAGTTTGACAATATCTAGAAATACTGGAGTGGAAAATACTACCGGAGATATAATTTTATTTTTAGATAGTGATGTGATTTTGGATGAAGATTACATTAATGAGATTTTAAAAGTTTATGAAGAACAAAAGAATGCTTTAGGAGTACAAGGCTATATAACAAATAGCTATACACTATCTAGAATAATAAACAACATTCGGAAATTATTATTTCTTGACTATTTTGAAAAAAATAAGTGTAGAATTCTACCTTCTACAGAACCAACTTACCCTAATACCATCGATAACATTATTTCATGCGAATGGATTTCTGGTTCAAATCAATCTTACAAAAAGGAAATTTTTGAAGAATTCAAATTTGATGAGATTCTCAAAAAGTACTCATTTAAAGAAGATATGGACTTCTCATATAGAATTTTTAAAAAATATCCAGATTCGTTGTATATGACACCATATGCAAAATTAATACACAACGTATCGCAAATGGGAAGAGTTCCCAAGAGAGAATTAATATATTTGAAAGAAATTTATCGTCTTTACCTTTTCTATAAAAACATAAATCAAACTTTTAAGAATAATTTAATTTTTTTATGGAGTAGAGTAGGTTATTTAATCTTTAATTTGTCTATGCGACAGCAGAAAAGAAGTTTACAGCTAAAATATCAGATAGGTGCTTATAGAATGTGTATTAAACATTTAAGAGAGATTAAAGAAGGAAGTCTCGATTTTTTTAATCGGAGTTTGAGGGGATAAACTGAGTAGTAAAACCAGAAATAAAATCAAGAGTCTCATTAAACATACTCCGATTTATGATATTTTCAAATTGATGAATAAGTTGATGGAACAGAAAAAGAAAATAGAGTTGGATAACAATCTGTACACAATTAACAGAGGTAATGCTAGGATTGATTGCTTTACTATATGGGGGCATGGTCTAAAGTATAAAAAAGAAATCATAGATATGATAAGGGACGAGCAATTCCTGGAAATAAAGAAGATAATGTTTTATAAAGTTAAAAATATGCGTAAATTTATAAAAAAGACATATGAACACGATTATGCACCATTAAGACATTTAAAATCTAAAACAAAATATTTACTAAATGTTGATCAGAAAATTTGTTTTATTTTTGCTCTAAATAAAAATCCCCATGAAGTATTTTTAGGGAGGGGATCTTTCAAGCATATTGAATGTCTACGCATAAAAAAAATTAAAGATGAAATTCGAGATAAATTTAATCCCAGAGAAAATGGCAAGCGTACAGAAAATCATGTCATTCATGCTTGCGACAATCCATCTCAAGTCGATCGATTATTAAAATATTTAGGTTTTGCCGACGGAATCCATTATTTTGAAAAAAATCCAAATCCAATTATACCGCTACCTTACCATATTTCTAGTTTTAGTACCTTTAAAATAAAAAAAATATATCTTTCACAGCTTTATTGTCGTATATTAGTAGGAGATATAACTAATGTGAATACTGAAATTTGTTCAATAGAAAAATCACCTCATTACAAATATTTAACGGGTGATAGCAAGGTTTATCAAAAATATCTTGAAAAGTATGGAGGATATCTTCTAACAGATGATCATTCAGTTGAAAATATTAATAAATTATTTCACAATTCCTCGTATCTTCAGAGCCCATATATTACATCATACATTCTTGTAGAAGAATTTTATCCCAATAAATATGTGACCCTAGATGGCGTTAATCGTGCTTGTAAATTGCTATCTTTACCACAAAAAGAGGTAATCGTAGCGGTGAGACAATGAATTACTCGAATAAACTAGATTTAGATAATTTCTTTTTTGAAGCTAGAAATCATAATTACGTAATTATAAAAATTGATCATTTTCCAAATTATTATAAAGGAAGTGACATCGATGTATTTTGTGAGAATATAACTGAGTTTGCAAAATCAATACTTGGAATTGGAAACGTATATGTAGAGCAGCAAAATTTTGAAATAGTAGTTAAAAATAATAAAGACAAAACTCATATTTACATAGATTTCTATATTAACAATGAGTTAGACTTTAGATTTGATCTTCATTCAGTTCTTCCAGAATTTAAAAATTTAAGTTTAAAAAAGGATTTGTTTTATGATGTACTTAAAAATAAATCTTTTTTTGATAGCATTTATCGTGGAAAAAAATATCCAGTTTATGTTCCATCTGAGATTGATAATCTTTTATTACGTTATGTCGAATATTTAGAGTGGTACCAACGTAGACCCAATAAGATAAAACATCTCGATTATATTCTAGAGAGAATATCATCTGATCAAGAAAAATTAATATTTATAGACAAACTTCACAATTATACCAAACTTTATTCTTCATCAGAATTAAAAGATACATCTGATCGAAGTTATTTCAAAAATGTTTTTAGAAAATTAAGAAAGGTCCTAAAGAAATGATTTCACTCAAATATGTAAATTCCTACAAGTAAAAATTCTGGGTAAAATCAAATAGCTCTAAAAACCGTTTTTCGCAAGTATGCTCTTTTAATACTCTTTCATACCCTCTTTTAGCAATCCTCTTTCTTTCATCTTCATTTTCCAGATAATATTTAATCTTCTCTGCGGCATCATCTGCATCTTGATATGTTGCAATTTCTTTTTCTGGAATAAAATATTTCGCTATTTCTTGTGAATGCATCGTAGCCAATAAACTACCACACCCAGGAGCCTCAAAATCCCTTCCTTTGATTTGAATTTTATCGTCTTTTGAAGCAAAAGAGATGTTTAGAGAAATTTCGCTCTGATTATATATTTTTATCAAATCTGATTGTGAAATCCTTCTGTCATTTTCCCAACCCTGACCAAAAGTTGCAACATCAATTCCCTCTTTTCTTAGAGTTTCAATAAAACTCAGTCTTTTCCCATAACATCGCCCTACAAAACTTACATCGTATATCTTCGGCAAGTTTAGATTCTTATAAAAAAAATGATTGCAAGCCCACTGACTTAATAATACATTACTAAAACCTTCTTTCATCCTTTTGTCGTAACCTTCTTTGTCTGTAGTAACAACGAGATTAAATAATTCCCAGATCGATCGTGTTTCTTCATATCTCCAATGGTCATCTGCTAACCAAATAATTGTCTTTGTTGGCAGCTCATCTGATAATTCTCTCCAAATGTCATGGTCGATCCAATCATGATAATTAAAATAAAATAGAATATCTGGTTGATAGTAATAAACTGCCTCACGTAACATTTGGGACATTTTTTTAATTTCATACCTTTGTTTTATTCTATCATAATCAAAATATATTAGAGAATAATCCATATTCAGAAGCGCATGATAAAAATTATAATGTTCATAACTTAATCCCCAATTTCTATTGCCATAGTCGTATCTAATTCCAATATATAAAATGGTTTTTTTATTGTTCTTTAGATGTTTTTCAAGGTCTTCATCTATTAGCACTTCTATTGAACGACTATCTAATTTGCCACAAATCTTATCAGATATTATATTGGATCGATGTAGGGCTCTATTTAGTATATTTTTCATAATTCCGCCTTTAAAATATTAGATTTATACCATTCAATTGTCTTCTCAAGCCCCTCTCTAAAATCTGTTTTTGCTTCAAACCCAAATTCTTCTTTTGCTCTGCTCACATCCAAACATCTTCTCGGCTGACCATCAGGCTTTGTAGTATCCCACTTTATTTCACCTTTAAATCCTGTAAGTTCTGCTATTAATTCTACCAAATCTTTAATTTTTATCTCAAAACCAGCACCAATATTTACAGGTTCTGGTTTGTTATATTTTTCCGTCGCTAAAATAATTCCCCTTGCTGCCTCTTTAACATATAAAAATTCCCTCGATGCTTTTCCAGTTCCCCATACAACAATCTCTTTTTTATTACTCTGCATTGCCTCTATAAATTTTCTTATTAGTGCTGGTATAACGTGGGAACTCTCTAAATCAAAATTATCTCTAGGGCCATAAAGATTTACAGGTAATAAAAAAATGGAATTAAAGCCATATTGTTGTCTATATGCCTGTGATTGTACTAACAGCATCTTTTTTGCCAGACCATAAGGTGCATTAGTCTCTTCTGGATAACCGTTCCATAAATCTTCCTCTTTAAATGGCACTGCTGTAAACTTTGGATATGCACAAACAGTTCCTATCGCTACAAATTTTTCAACACTCGCTAGTCTTGCTGCTTCCATCAATTGAATGCCCATTATAGCATTGTCATAAAAAAGTGTGGCAGGATATTCTCTATTAAATCCTATTCCTCCAACTCTTGCGGCTAGATGAATAACAATATCAATATCTTTAACAGCGTTAATACAATTTTCCAATCTACTTAAATTCATATCTTTGCTTCTTGGTATTCGTATATCGTTATTATTTATTCTTTTCTCTTTTAGTTTCTCCAGAACAAAAGAACCCAAAAATCCAGATCCACCTGTCACAAGTATTTTTTTATTATCCCAAAATGTTATATTAATCCACACTCCACCATCTGTCAGGAAACTTTTTCTTTAAAAATTTATCTCCTTCACCAATGGGTCCTAAACCTATCGCACGCAAATCCGCATCAATCATTATTTTTACTAGCTCTTCAAATCTAACTTTTGGTTCCCAACCCAATTTATTCTTCACCTTTGAAGCATCACCTAATAATATCTCTGTTTCGGTTGGTCGGAAATAACGAGGATCAATTTCAATTAACACTTTACCTGATTTCTTATCAACCCCTTTTTCTTCTATTCCTTTTCCAATCCATTCAATATCATAACCCACGTAATTAAATGCTTCTTCGGCAAACTTCCGTATAGTATGTGTCTCTCCGGTAGCGATAACAAAGTCGTCGGGTTCATGCTGGTTTAGTATGAGCCACATAGCTTCAACGTATTCAGGAGCAAAACCCCAATCACGTTTTGCATCTAAATTCCCTAAAAATAATTTATCCTGTAAATTAGCTTTGATACTTGCTATTGCTCTCGTTATTTTACGAGTAACAAATCGTTTCCCTCTTCTTGGACTTTCATGATTAAACAAAATGCCATTACAAGCATATATATCATAAGCTTCCCGATAGTTTACTGTAATCCAATAACCATATAATTTTGCACAGGCATAAGGACTACGTGGATAAAAAGGATCTTTTTCACTTTGTGGTTTTTCCGGAGCCATGCCATATAATTCACTTGTTGAAGCCTGATAAAATCTAGTTTTAACTTCAGTATCCCTTATCGCATCAAGTAATCTCAAAGTTCCGAGAGCATCAACCTCTGCCGTATATTCTGGAACTTCAAAAGAAACCTTTACATGGCTTTGTGCAGCTAAGTGATATATTTCATTTGGTTCTACCTTTTTTAATAGTCTATTCAGGTTACTAGAATCGGTCATGTCTCCATAATGCAGGTAAAGATGAATGCCCTTTTCGTGAGGATCTTGGTAAATATGATCTATTCTCTCTGTATTAAAAACAGAGGCTCTGCGAATTATCCCATGAACTTCATATCCTTTTGAAAGTAACAACTCTGCTAAATAAGATCCATCTTGACCGGTTATTCCACTAATTAACGCCTTTTTCATCATATGGCATACCTGGTGCAATTAGAATAAAATAAAGATATTTAATCTTATCTCCCACTCATTATATCTGTGGATGCTCATTAGTGAGTCTAAGTCCCCAAAAAACCAATTATGTCAAAATCAAAATCCCCATTTGGCGATGGTGGTGTTGGAAAGAAAATTGCTAAGAGCATTGGAAAGAGGCAGATTAAGTAATAAATGTAAACGTGCATGCTAATAGTTGAAACATCTCAAATGAAGGCAGTGCTTCATCCTTCCTTTTATTCAATCTATGAGATGCATTCACGATTATCATTGGTTTTTACTTTTCTTTTAATTCAGATTTTATATAACCAAGCATTTCTTTAGGATGCAACATATCTAAGAAAAAATTAAGATCTTGTTTTTTAAATTCCTTTA
The DNA here is from genome assembly GCA_030619765.1 of Thermoplasmatota archaeon. GTDB lineage: Archaea > Thermoplasmatota > E2 > DHVEG-1 > DHVEG-1 > JAGLML01. The sequence goes on along the minus strand of JAUXAU010000035.1, from coordinate 4,145 downwards.
ACACAAACAACAACCCAAGGTACACTACCAAGCCAAATCCTGCAAACATAAGTAGATGATACCAATGAACGGCAGGGAAAAATGAGGTACGGAAAGCAAGGAAATACAATACACCCCCCATAACTAAGCCAGCGATTATATGACGTGGTGTATGGCTCTGTAAAAGTTTTATTCCTGTCAACTTTTTTGCTGCTATTCTCAATCCAAAAAATCCAACCAAACAAGATAAAACAGTAGCAATTGCTGCACCAGTTGGACCAGTAATTCCAAAAGAAGAAAGCAATCCCCCTTTAGGGATAAACAAATAATTCAAAGTAATATTAGTAACACATATAACAACCCCGATCTTTGCCATGATGCCTGGTCTGTTGATACCACTTATTAATGAAGAATATGGTATTCTAAGACCAAAAAGAAAAGCATATATTGTTAATGTGATCAAAACCGATGCTGCTGGTAAAAATGCACTACTGAGCATTATATTAATCATGGGAATTGCAAACACTATTATTACCACTATCGGGGGAATCATTACCATTGAGATGTATCTCTCTGCCAAATGAGTTGTTTGTTTGATTTTTTCAAAATTTTTAGTGGAATGATATTCTGAAATTGTTGGGAATAGGACAGTATTAATAGAAGAATAAAGAATCGTGATAAGTAATAATACTTGTTGCATTGTAAAATAATATCCAACCTCTATTGAAGTCCAAAAATATCCAATCATTATCTTATCTATATTAAGAGAAATAACCCCTATAATTGAGATAAGCATTATTGGCAGGGCAAAAGAAAAATAACTTTTAAATAACTCCCAACTGGGTCTTTTCCAGGGATATTTTCTAAGTAACCACATTCCTATAAAACATCCTATCACCATATCAAACACATAGGTCATTGCTAGAGAACCAGCTGCATGGGCTGCAAGAAATTGTTGAAGGGGTTGAAGAAACTGAGGCCAAGAGATCGCGGGAGAAATACTTGCTACTCCTACAAAATTAACTCCTGCCAGAGCAACGAGAATCAAAAGAGGAACCTTGACAATCCTTCCAAAGATACCAGGAATCTGCCGTTTTACTATCTCCTTTGTACCAGCAAAGGTATTGATTGGAATAGCTAAAAGATTTGAAAAGATATAATAGATTACAAAAACAAATATCATCGATTCTGTCGTAGCATCATAAAATCCCCTGTTCAATACATTCTTCCAGACAAAAATAGCAGCAAATACAACCGTTACCATTACACCAATAAGAACTAATTTGATTGCAGCATATGTGCCAATACAGGTCCCCAAATCTTTTCCTTCAGAAATCCTTTTAACATGTGCTAAACCAAAACCAAGATCAGCTGTAATACTAAATAATGCAAGAAATGACATAGCAAATCCGATGGTACCAAGAGCATGAGGGGCAAATCCACCCCAGAGTTTTGCGAGTATAACTAATCCAATCCAGCCAATAAATTGTATGAGAAAATGTGATGTTACAATCAGTAAGGATTTCCTAGCAATCATAATTACAACACCTAATCAAAAAATGTTATATTAAATGAATTGAAAAAAATGATAATAATTTCAGGTAATCGTATTTAATATTATAAAACGCGTTTATTCTGCAACTCCAATTTCAATATATGGCGTATAGTCACCATACTCCTTTGATCTGCACCATGTTTGTGGAATATTTGATTGTCCCCAGTAATTTTCATCAGTTATTTTCCAACCATAATTAACACTACTGCCAGATATGAAATCCAACACATCACTGGTTACATCCCATTCCATCCATACACCAGTTGATGACGGAACAGTTGAATAGGTTGTAGGCAGAGATGCATAAGAAGGTTGTGTATTCCACGTTACTGTTTCCTCCTCCCAATCACTGGTTGCTCGATAAAGATTTATATCTCTACCCGCAGGGTTATTCATATCCCAGTCATAAAAATATAATTCTAAGGTTGCATAATATATAACAGCATCTGGAGGTATCGATGATATATCAAACTTAATCAGCGCATCAGCTGCCCAACCTGAACTTCCACCTCCACCATATTCGTTCTCAATAGCCAATGTTATACTAGAACCAGCAAGGACATCTGGCTTGTAATGTCTAACCCAGCTATCATCTGTTGGATGAAATATTATTACACCCTCGGGTAGTGTTCTAAAAGTAAATGCCTTATGCTTCCAATAGGTTCCATCGGTAACATTCACATACCATGTATAATCAGTGTAATAATCAAGATCGCTGACGTCCACAGTATACGTTCCATCACCAACACCAGAACCACCACCTGAACCAATATCTGGGGAAGTTTCAACTGTGTAATCCATTAAGTCTCCTTGATAATCTGTCAGTGTAAAACTCAACTGAGGAAGTGATACAAGGACAATATCTGATCCATCAGGAGGAACGGGATCTGAGACAAATGGTGCCACAGGTACTGTTGTAAATTTATATGATTCATTGGTCCAGTCTTCCCCATCAGTTACTTTAACACTCCATGTATACTCAGTAGAACCTTCCAATCCACTCACAGGGACAGTGTATGTCCCATCTCCCTTATTTTGTATATTTGCAGATCCAATAAAAGGAGACGTTTCAACAATATAATCCATAAGCTCTCCATCTGCATCATGGATTCTAAAACTTAACTCAGAAAATGAAATTGGTATATTCTCTGCTTTATTTGGTGGATTAACATCTGAAATAACCGGAAGATTGTTCGGAGGCCAAAGTTCAATTTCTTGTGCATTAACAGAAGCAAATAATGCATAACCTAGCAGTCCATAAGCCATAATTGGTGGGAGGAAAATGCTGAATCCTATACCCCAGAACCCAAGCGCTATACCATTCTGTGCGCCATAGGCGATAAAACCAGTCCCAGAACGTAACCCTCCACAAGAGGTAACTCCATCCATTGTTGACCATCTCACGAATAATCGGGGAATGGGTGTGAGAAGTATAGGTATGAGTCTTGGCAGGATAATAATAGGAAATGACGATCCAGAGCCTATGGAAACATAGTTACAAAATAGTTCAGATGCCCTATTTTGTAAACGAGGCAGTGTTATTCTAGGGTGTTGTGAACGCTGGGGTGGTACAAGACGTGAACGAAGTATTTCCACCGATAAACCTGCTGGCAGGAGATTATGTTCATCAGCAAGTGCGATGATCTCATGTTGTAACTGCTGTGTTTTTTCAGATAATGGGTCCCGAGCTACTTCAATTTGTAGATCCTTTATTTTATCGTATAAAAGCTCTGCTTCGCTTAGTGACATTGTAATTTCTTGTGATGGTTCTCCTGGAAATCCAAACGTACGACAAGTTACTAGCACATTCTCCTTAGGTTCACAAACATCTGCAACATCAGTGTCTACTGGAGTGAATTCTTCTGAATATCCACCTATGCTTGATACAAAACTTGCACAGATAAAAATAGCTATTATTCCAACTACTACGCTTTTCTTAAAAAGATGATTCTTTTTCATACCTTATCCTCCGCCAATTATTCTTATAGCCTCCTGGTATATAAATCTTTATCACAGATTCTTCTAGTGTGTTATCCCGAAATTACTTCCTTCGAGAAAATAAAGTAACCGATTTAGTATACATGAAGAAATTGAATCAGAAAAAAGTTCGATGGATAGTAAGAGAGATGGAAAAAGGGGGTAGATCTGTTTATAGAATAGCCAAAACAATGGATATAACTCCTAGATGGGTAAGAGAACTTTACAGAGATCATCAGCGAACTGGAAAGTATCCATATCCGACTAAACCCGGTAGAAAAGCCATTCCTACTTCAGATGAGGAGAGAACGATTGTATTAGATGCTAGAGGGGAGCATCCTATATCTGGAGCATTAGCTCTGGAGAAGATATTGGATGCTCGAGGAATTCATATTCCACATAATAGGATCCATCGGATCTTGAAAGAAGAAGGTTTAGCATTGGATGAGCCTCGGAAGCAACGTCGTCGTAAATGGATTCGTTATGAACGAAAATACAGCAATAGTCTTTGGCATGCTGACTGGTTCGAAGAACAGTGTGATCAGATTATCCTCTTTGAGGATGATGCATCACGTTTTATTACAGGATATGGAGTTTTTCGTAACGCAACCGCTAGAAACTCCATGCTTGTTCT
>JAUXAU010000020.1 GCA_030619765.1 Thermoplasmatota archaeon | reverse complement strand
TGTTGTTTTAGCACCCGCTAAATCGTCATGATCAGCGTCCTTAAGTCCTCCTACTACAGCATTGCTAAAAACAATATAAATGAAGATTGAAAAAGATATAATGTAGACTAGGTTTGTAAAATGAATCGAGACAGTGCTTGCTCCAAATAAACATCCAAAAAAACATCCTCCAGCTATCAATAAATCTGAACCTGGAATTTTTTTCCCAAGCATATCGTACATTCCACCTGATAGAAGAGCTAATGAGAGGAAAAGGAGTGGAAACAGAGATTGAAAGAAAATAATTGTAAGAGCGTAGGCACAAACACATGCTAATAATGCAATAAAAAGAGCATGATTCTTAGGTATTGTGCTGCTGACTAGTGGTTTTTCCTTGAGATACTGTGATTTTTCATCAACTCTGATATCAGCGTATTCATTTAAAACAAATGTAAAAATATGGCTTAAAACTCCAATTATAAAAAGTATGGATAAATGGAGCAGATTACGTTGTCCCATCATGATTAGACTGCCGATGATAACAACTGCTCCTGTAGCTGCAGCCCCCTGAGGTCTGATTAGGCGAAGGTATTCAAGAAATCTGTGTTTTCTATTCATTTTACCTCCCTAAATATAAATTTTATAAACAATGATAGAATATAATAATCTAATATTAAATGTTTTCTATTTGGGCAATATAAGACATTCTAGCTTGAGTTATTGATTTATAATAAAACAAATTCTTCTAAACATATCAACTAACAATTATTCTCTTTTAGAATCATTCTATTAAAATGTTATTTTTTAGATTTCACGTATTTATCTATTGCTCGTGCAGCACGTTTTCCAGCCCCCATTGCCAGAATTACTGTTGCCGCTCCTGTTGCAATATCGCCCCCAGCAAAAATACCTGGGATCGATGTTTGCCCATCGTCATCTGCAATAATATTTCCCCACTTTCCTATTTTTAATCCCTTTACAGTCTTAGGAATCAAAGGGTTAGGACTTTGACCGATAGCAACAATGGCTGTTTCAATATCAATTTTTTCTTCAGAGCCAGGTATGGGTATAGGGCGTCTTCGTCCAGAATCATCTGGTTCTCCGAGTTTCATTTTAATACATTTTACTTGGGTAAGAAGACCCTTATCATCACCGATAAATCTCTTAGGATTTGTCAGTAGTTTAAAGATAATGCCTTCCTCTTTTGCATGCCCTATCTCCTCATCTCTTGCCGGCATCTCTTTCTCTGACCGACGGTAAATGATATATGATTTCTCTGCCCCTAACCTCAGGGCTGTTCGAGCGGAATCCATAGCAACGTTTCCCGCTCCAAACGTGGCAACAACTTTTCCAATCTTGATCGGGGTATCGTATTCAGGAAATTTATACGCCTTCATCATATTAACCCTAGTAAGAAACTCGTTCGCAGAATAAACACCATCAAGATTCTCACCGGGGACATTTAACCAACGAGGTAATCCAGCTCCAGTACCGATAAATACTGCGTCATAATCATGCAGAAGCTCATCAACAGTAATTGTCTTTCCAACAACAATGTCATATTTTATATCTACGCCAAGCTTTTTGATATAATCGACCTCGGCCTCAACAATTTTTTTTGGAAGACGAAACTCAGGTATACCATACATGAGCACACCGGCAGGAGCATGTAACGCCTCAAATACAGTCACAGCATGCCCCATCTTCGCGAGGTCGCCGGCACAGGTAAGTCCTGCTGGCCCTGAACCAACAACAGCAACTTTTTTACCGGTAGATTTAGCTTTTTTAGGAATTTTCACACCTTTTCCTCGTTCATAATCTGCAATAAAACGCTCTAATCTACCAATAGCAACGGGTTCCCCAATTTTTTTGATGGTGCATTCTCCTTCACATTGATTTTCATAAGGACACACTCTGCCAGAGATTGCTGGAAGACTGTTTTTAGCTTTGATAATTTCTGCTGCTTTCTCGAAATCACCTTGAGCAATACAGTTTATAAAACCAGGGATATCAATTTCAACGGGACATCCATCCATACAAGGCTTGTTTTTACATTGCAGGCAACGTTTTGCTTCTTCTATCGCTGTTTCATTGCTGTATCCATGGGGAACTTCTTTAAAATTCTTGATCCTCTCTTTAGGTGGTTGCTCGGGCATCTCATGTTTTGTCTTCCTTACAGCCAAAATTTACACCTCTGTACATTTACAAGCTTTTTCTTCCTCACAAAGAAAACGACGGTTACGAAGCATTAAATTATCAAAATCCACCAAATGACCATCAAACTCAGGACCATCTACACAAGCAAATTTTATTTCATCACCAACAGAAACTCTGCATCCACCGCACATACCCGTACCATCAACCATAATTGGATTTAAACTTACAAGAGTCTTAATTTTATACGGGCGAGTTACATTAGCTACAACCTTCATCATAATTACAGGACCAATTGCCATAACCATATCTATCTCTCGTTTTTCATCAATTAATTTCTGTAAAACCTCGCTCACAAAACCTTTGCGACCCTTTGACCCATCATCAGTAGTGATATAGAATTCATCACTAAATTCTTCAATCTCTTTTTCAAGCAGTAGAAGTTTTTTGTTTCTAGCGCCAAGAATGGAAATAACGTGATTTCCAATTTTTTTTAACTCTTTAACAATGGGATATAAAGGAGCGATACCAACTCCACCCCCAATGCATACAACAGTACCATAATTCTTAATTTCAGATGGTGCTCCAAGAGGACCTGCAAAATTCAACAGAGAGTCGCCGACGTTAAGTGTACCGAGTTGTTTTGTTGTCTTACCAACCTCCAAAAAAATAATAGTAATAGTCCCTTGTTTTCTATCATAATCAGCAATGGTCAGAGGTATTCGCTCTCCACTCTCATCTATTCTGAGGATAATAAACTGGCCAGCCTGAGCTTTTTTAGCAACAAGTGGCGCTTTAATGTTCATCATTTTAACAGTTTCAGATAAAACTTTCTTCTCAACAATCTTATACATGTTAACACTTCAAGCAACGTTTCTGTGTTAACCTGTATTTAGGATGTTTTTTAATAGTTTATGATGATGAGAACTAATAATTGTTGAACTGTTTAAAAATAAAAGGGAATAAACTAAAGACATCACAGGCTCTTTTCTCCAATTCTCAAGTTTCTGAATCAAAGCACCATGCTAATTAGAAAACATTTCTATTATCTATAATTTATATGGATAAGTGGAGTCTATTGTTGTGGTTATAGTATACCTGCATCCGATATTTTTTAGAGATTCATCGATTCCAGCTATCAATTGTCTAAGCTGTTTTTCATCGGGTTCCTTTGCCCAATGGAATACAAAATCAAAGTCACCCATCAGTGTTTCCCCAGATGGAATAATACTTCGAGAGATTTCTCCATTTGAAATTGTTGGCAGCTCTTTTGCCAGTTTTTGTAGTTTCGTAATCGCTTTATCTATAGGTGGTCCATATATTTTGATTTTACTCTCCATACTTTTCACTCCTTTTTCCTCATGTGCCAATATATTTTAACACTTTTTCTTTTTTATCGAATTAAAGCCTAAATATTAGTAACTAACCAAGTATTTTGTCTACCTCTTTTTTGTCAGTGTCCATTATGTACGAAATACCGCTTACTTCTGCTGCTTCTTTTGTAAGAGCGGCAATATCATCTCTTGCTATGTGTTCAAGTGAAAATTTTCTGGCACCACACATCAGCTGACGAAGTCCCTGCGCAAGTCTCTCTGAATATGTATATACTCCCATTGCACCCGGTGGTATTTGTTCGAATTTTTTACCGAATTTTCGTTTGAGTTCTGGAGCAGTAATGAAGATTTCCTCAGGAGTATCGCCAAATCGACCAACATAAACAGGAACTTGTCCCTCATCGGTTCGTTTACCAATGGTTTTACCCACCATGGCTGCTGCAAGAGGTGATCTAGCCATCCCTATTATCTTGACATAAGGTGCTCCAATGGCTAGCCCTTTGAATATCTGATCTTCGAGTGTGAATCCGCCCGCTAATGCAACATCAGGTACATACTCTTTCTTTTTATCGAGCTTCTCTAAATATTGGTAAAGTAATGAATATATCTCGACCTGTGGTATACCCCATTCATTCATCATCCTCCATGGGCTCATACCCGTTCCTCCACCAGCAGCATCCACTGTGAGTAAATCAATTTCTGCCTTGGAGCTGAATTTGACTGCTCTAGCAAGATCTGCAGGTCGGTAGGCACCTGTCTTCAAGAATATATGTTTGGCACCATAATTTCTTAACTCCTTGACTCGGGCCATAAAATCTTTTTCTGTGACCATTCCTACTCTTGAGTGCCTCTCGAACTCTTTGAAATTGCCAGATTTGAAGGCATCTATTGCCTCTTTTTCTAACGGATTTGGAAGAACAATGTACCCTCTTTTCTTTAAAAGTTGAGCTTTCTCTAGATTTTTTATTTTTACTTCACCGCCAATATCTTTGGCACCTTGACCCCACTTAAGTTCAACAGTCTCAACACCCAATTCAGAAATGGCATATTCCTGTACACCTAATCGCGTGTCTTCTACGTTTGCCTGGACAATAATGTCGCCATAACCATTTTGTTGCCATTTCTTGTAAAGTTTTATTCTCCATTCGAGATCTGGAGCATGCTTTACTTTTCCATTGGCAATCTTTGAATCTGGATCCATCGCAGCGACGTTTTCCCCAATTGTTAGTGGAAAACCAGATATCGCCGCGCCTATTGCAAGACCTTCCCAATTATTCTTAGCAACATTTGTCGAACCAAGACCGGGGATAATCCATGGTACTCTAAGTTTGATTTTCTTGTCTCTTCCGATATGTCTCTCTAAATTTACATTTGGAAAGATTGCTTTGTCACTATCTTCTTCTATTCCTTTTGCGCCAACTGCTGTTCCCATGATGTTAAAATGAGATAGATCCATCGGATACTCTTTTTCAGATGCAGATGTTATAATTCCAAAAGGTTGGGGGTATATTACTTCTGGTCCACGATATGCAGATTTCCCTATTTCACACATACCGATACATCCATCAACACAGGTTACACACATTCCACTAAGCGGAGTTATTGAATCTTCTGTCCTATTTTTTGATAATGTTGCAGCCGACCTATTTAATCTTGTTAATGACATACATTTTTCCTCCATTTTCTTAATTCTTTTTCTTTACATCTTTTTTATTTCCCTCTTTTTCTTTTAAACATGCTACACAAGGGTCCATGTAACACATGGTATCCTCATATTTCTCTAAACATGAAGGTGAAATATTTAAACAGCCACTACAAAGCACTGTATCTGCCTTAGGCCCCTGACATCTTAGCTGACATGCTGGGCAGATATACATGCATGCACCGCAAGTACGGCACTTCTCAGATTTAATGTCAAATGGTGTCGTAATTCTCCTTTTTACTCCTCTACTTACGAATCCAATTGCCTTTGCGTCCATCTGTTCCTCGCACATCCGAACACAGAGACCACAAAGGATACAGTCATCATATTTAGGTTTAAACCTAACTTTTTCAATACCCATACTTGAAGCAAGATCCTGTAATATCTTTGACTGAGGGCATCTAGCCACCAAAAGTTCAACAAGCATCTTCCTAGCTTTGACTACTCGCTCTGAATGAGTTCTAACGTTAAGTCCTTCTCTAACAGGATGAAGGCAAGAAGCAACAAGTTTTGACCTACCACCCCTCCCTATTTCAACGACACATAAACGACAGGCGCCATAAGGCGAAAGACCTTCATGATAACATAAAGTGGGGATATTTGCGCCATAAAATTTTGCAGCATCAAGTATAGTCCAGCCCTCTTCAACTTGAACTTTTACACCGTTAAGTGTTATCTCCATTTTTATTTCCTCTATTCTCGTTTTATTGCATCGAATTTACATGCATCATAGCATGCACCACATTTTATGCATTTTTCAGGATCAATGGTATGTGGTTGTTTTTTCTCACCTGTAATGGCTTCTTGTGGGCATTGCTTTAAACATGCTCCGCAACCTATGCATTTTTTCGCATTTATTGAATATTGTATTAAAGCTTGGCATACGCCTGCAGGGCATTTTTTATCTTTTATATGTACATTATATTCATCTCTGAAATATCGTATTGTACTTAGAACTGGATTAGGTGCAGTTCCCCCAAGGGCACACAATGAGGTATCTTTTATAACTGTTGATATCTCTTCAAGTAGTTCGATATCCCCTGATTTTCCATTTCCCTTTGTAATGTCCTCGAGTATTTCAGCCATTTGTAATATGCCCTCGCGGCATGGTACACATTTTCCACACGATTCTTCTGTGAGGAACTTGAGGAAATATTTGGCGACATCAACCATACAGTTTTCTTCGTCCATTACAATCATGCCGCCAGATCCCATCATAGAACCTGCTTCTGTTAGCTTTTCATAGTCTATTGGTAGATTAATCAATTTCTCTGGGATGCAGCCACCTGATGGGCCTCCTGTTTGGACAGCTTTGAACTTCTTACCATTCGGTATGCCACCGCCAATATTGTAAATGATTTCATGCAGTTTCATACCCATAGGTGCCTCTACTAAACCCGTGTTATTGATTTTCCCTACAAGTGAAAAGATTTTGGTTCCTTTGCTTTTCTCAGTTCCAATCTTTGAATACCAATTGGCACTTTTATTAAGTATAATGGGAACATTCGCCCATGTTTCAACATTGTTTAGAGTCGTAGGTTTATTCCAAAGTCCTTTTTCAACGGTATGCACGTATTTCGCCCGAGGTTCACCAGGTTTACCCTCCAAGGATGCCATGAGAGCTGTTGATTCACCGCAGACAAATGCCCCACCCCCTCTGCTTATCTGAACAGAGAAATTAAAACCTGATCCTAAAATATTTTTTCCAAGTAGACCATATTGTTCTGCTTGCTTAATAGCTATTTCCAAATGCTTCACTGCTAATGGATATTCATTACGAACATATGCATAGCCTACCTTTGACCCAATGGCATATGCACCGATTATCATTCCTTCGAGAACGCTATGTGGGTTTCCTTCGAGAAGACTTCGGTCCATATAAGCTCCGGGGTCACCTTCATCAGCATTACATATAACGTATTTTGGTTTGCCCTTTGCATTTCTACAATATTCCCATTTTCTACCTGTAGGGAAACCACCGCCTCCTCGTCCTCGTAGCCCTGATTTTTTGACTTCTTCAATTATTTGTTCTGGTATCATTCTAAATAAGGCTTTACTTAGGGCACTATAACCTCCAATTGCAATATAGTCCTCGATATTCGTAGGATCAATTTTACCATTGTTACCTAGGATTATCCTTCTTTGTTTATTATAAAACGGAATATCCGATTCTTTTGTAATTTTCTTCCCAGTAGTAGGATCCACATAGAGTAATCTATCGATTATCTTGCCGCCAATAATAGTTTCAGATACAATTTCTAAGACATCTTCTTTTTCAACATTTTGATAGAAAATAGCTCCTGGATGTATAACAACAATAGGGCCTTTTTCACAGAAACCATGGCACCCTGTTACCTTTACTCTAACCTTACTTTGAAGACCTAGAAACTTAATTTCTTCTTTAAAAGCATCAATGACTGACTCAGATCCTGATGCACGACACCCCGTACCAGCACAAATAGAAATAAAGGCTTTTTCCTTCTTCTTTTTCCCCTGAATCGATTTCGTTAATTTCTCAAGTTCAAGAGGACTCCCAATTTTTTCCACTGTCTCTACTCCATTTTCTTAATAGAATATTTTTTCAAAACAGATTCAACCTTGACCGTAGTCATATTACCATAATGTTTTCCATCAATTTCGACTATAGGACCTAATGCACATGCGCCTAGACAATTAACGGTTTTTAAAGTGAAATTCATATCTTTAGTTGTTTCATCAACATTTATGTCAAGATCTCTTTTAATCTTGCCTAAGACTCTTTCTGCCCCTCTAACATGACAGGCAGTTCCTAAACATACATGTATTGTATGCCCCCCCTTAGGACGCAGGCTGAATGCTTTAAAAAAAGTTGCAACACTATAAATCTGAATTAAAGGAATGTCCAATTTTTCAGCTACTCGTGTCAAAGCTTCTTTTGGAAGATAACCATATCTAGCCTGTATGTCCTGAAGAATGCATATTAGAAATTCCTTTCGTTCACCGTATTTTTTAATAATAGCATCTATTGCTGGAAAATCTTTAGATAATAGCTCCCCATGCATAATTATCCGCTCGTTTGAATGGTTGTGATGGTGACAGGGTATCATGCTTTTTCTATAATATATTTTCTGCTTTTGTCCTGATATCGCCTTTTAAAATATGAATATTTTAATTAATTATCCCATGTACGTATAAACAGTGGATTAGATCGAAATCTTAAATCTATTAAAAGATGTAATAAACGATTAAAAAAACAGCTGGGTAAAGCCATACGACTATACTAATTAATGGTGCCTCTCTCCTCTAAAAAATACCTTTATTTTTCCTTTTTTACTTATAAAATTTATTGCTTAGCCTTATAAAATGCCTTTTTTCTTTTAAACATCGTGTTAAACTCATTTCTTGCAAATAACCACAATTCCTGCATTTCTCATGCATTACATTATTAATTACACAGAAATCTTCCATGGTATTTACTGCCCCACATTTTGGGCATTTAACTCTAATTTTTATCATTTATTTCACTTGTTAAGCTCAGATGTATCAAACTTAATCGCTTTTCTTTTTCACATATCCACATTCTGGACATTTTACAAGTTTAGATGGATTACCATTTGCAATCATTTCCATTTCAGCTAACGCCCCGCATTTGTCACAAGGCATCGGATAAACCCCTCCAAAATTAAAATTCCAACTCCAGATGGCTTCCTTTTTCCTTTTAATCATATTAATCATTTACCAATTTAGACAGATTGTATATTAGCAGAGCTTTGTTTATAAATATTTCTATTATATCCAAGTTATTAATGTTTTTATCGGACAATATACGAAAATTTGATATAATTTAACAAATTTGTAAGAAAAAAACGTAAAGAAAGAAATATATAGAGATAATGCTATGCAATAAAGAAAAATATCAAAGGAGATAGCAGTATATGTCCGATAAAAGAATGAATGAAATAGATGTCAAGATTTTAAGGATGCTTCAAAAGGACGCTAGGACACCATTTAAAGAAATGGCAGACCACTGTAATGTTACAACAGATACAATTAAAAATCGTTTTATTGCGCTAAAGGAGAAAGGGGTAATTCGTGGCAGTACGATAGTAATTGATCCTAAGAAAATGGGTTTAGGAAATCTAGTAATACTAGGTATACGAATAGTGGAACGTTATTCAGATTCTGTTTTAAATATGATCAAAAAAATTCCTGGTTTGTGCGTTGTTACAAAGGTGATCGGAGAGTATGAGGTAGAGGCCATATTTCTCTTAGGCGATATCGAACAAATTGGAACTACTAAAGAGATAATCGAAGATTTTCCACAGGTAAAAAGCGTTGATATTGGAATATTTGTCGATAAACCTCTTTTATGCCCGAAAAATTTTGAATTCGATTAGGTGGTTCTATGAAATTTGATAAAATTGATAATGCCATAATAAAAAATCTGAAAGTAGATGCAAGAACATCTTTTAGAGAGATTGCCAGAAAGTTAAAGGTTTCTCCAGATACTGTTAGTAATAGATTTGAAAAACTTAAAAAGGAGGAAATTATCATTGATACAACAGTCGTCATAGATCCATCAAAGATTGGTTATTCTTTCATTGTTCGCTTTGGTATTAAAGTTAAGCCTGCCTATTCATCTCAAATTTTGGATAAAATTATTACTATTCCAAGCGTAATTGTGGCTTCAAAAATTGTTGGGATTTATGATTTGATAGCAATTAGTGTAGCTAGAAATTTTCAACATTTATGTGATTTAAGAGACACTATTTTAGAAATGCCGTATGTAGAAAGGGTTGAAATTGGAATATGGGTAAAAACCATGGAATTATCTCCCCAATATTTTCTTATCTGACCAAAACAATATTGGTTAAAAAAGTAGGAAAAAAGGCAGTTTAACTAATATATGGTTCTTTCTTATATGGTATTCTTACTATGAAGCATTTCCTATCTACTTAATAGTTTTATTTCTAAGTATTATTGCTAATCACACTTTGAAAAAATGCTCGTGGTTTGAACATTTAACGACTGCAAAAATTGAGTTCTTTCTGGATATTTCATTCCAAAGTACTTTGTTGAGAGGAGCTTCTTATGATAGATAACAATTATAATGCGGGATTTACTAGATGCCTTGGTTTTTTAGATCCATACCAATTACCACCAAGATACTCCTTTGACTGAATTGGAAATGCTTTGTGTAATTCAAAGTGTAACATACTTAGCTTTCTCTTCTTTAGTAATTTTTTGATGTACGATGGCGATTCTTTAGTTACATTTTGACTATTTAACACTTGGCCAATGTGTCCGATTAATTGACCTGAATTAACTTGTTCATCAACATGTACGTTCACATCTTGAAGTTCTGCATACTTGCAAATATAGCCTGTGGTATTCTTGATTAAAACGCAATAAGTTGAATTCCAGTATGGTATCCACAGTGATGAGGTAAACAATCCAATATCAATAACTTTACCATCTTCAACTGAAACTACATCACTGCCCTCTGGTGCATATATATCTACCCCACAATGATGCCCATCACTTCTACTCTCCCAAAAAGAACCTGGAGAATCAGGTAAAGGAATTTTCTTTGAAGAGCTACTTGGAACAGGCCAACATTTCATAATCCTTATTTTTGAGATGAGTCAGGTTTTACAATCAAAGCGATACCACATCTACCATCTATTTTAATATCCAAGAAATTAGGAAGCTGAATATGTTTCACAAATTTCAGTTCTTTGACGGTTTTCTGTTTGTCAAGCCACTTCCAATCAACGAAAAAATCTTTGGAATTGAATGGTACATTGATATACCCGATTCCTCTAGATGTAATGTTGTGGAAGAAATGTGTCCCTTGTGACGGTTTAATATTGAAGTCCTCAAGTGCTGTTTCTACCATAACTCGGACTCCAGATATTTGACTCCATTTTACTGGAATACCGAGCCATCTGTCCTCGGTCCCCCATCGCCCAGGTCCAATCAATATGTAAGGTAGTGATGATGCTAACAAAGTTTCATTCATCTTTCCAATTTCATCAGCAATTTCAATAGTTTTTGAAGAATCAAAAGTCTCAGGAGGAACATAAACTATATTTCGAATCGATTTTATAATTCCATTTCCTAAAGCCTTATCAGAATGAATGAAAACATTCTCCCGATTTGTATTTTCATCCCAGGTAATTTCACAATGTTCGTGTGATGGGACAAGTGGACGCAATTGAAGAATTGCAAAAGTAGGGGGTTTCTTATTTTCCTTGTCAAAATTCACTGCAAATTCTATCTCAATAGGGCACCCCATACCTTTTTTCCCGATATCTAAAATATCTTTAACTAGATATGCAAGTGGAAACGCATCGTATTTCAGAACTCCGGAAAAGGTAATAAGAGCAGGGCCTTCATCAGACATACTGTCCCTGATCATCCTATCACTCCTGTCATATGTACTAGCAATAAACTCTAAAGTACCATCCTTTTTGATGTCATCGATATTCAGCTTCGTCAAGGTGGAATCGTCTTTTTCAGAGAGATTGAAGTTCCTCTTCGAAGTATCTAATGCATAAAGTTCTCTTTGTGAATTCTCGAGGATCAATTCAGGTGATGAAAATTCAGGTATAATTCCTGGATAAGGTGGAGAAAACCTGAGAACTTTTTCACCACCGACTACTGTCTTCCCGAGCCCCGCAGCAACACTTACAATACCATCTTCAAAGGTTTGGTGACCAACAGGATAGAAGTTATAGGATTGTGCAACACCAGAAAACGTAGGATAAACTCTACCGCCATAATCATTTCCTACGACTTCTTGGATTATTACTGCCATTTTTTCTTCTTCAATTTTCGACGAGGTTGACTTGAGATATGCCCTTGGTTCTTTGAAAAACACTGAAGCATAAACAAGTTTTATTGCCTGACAGAGTTGATTCAATCGAACTGCCTCATTTTTATGGTTATTTGGTAGCATATATGTGGAGTATATGCCTGCAAAAGGTCGACTTTGAGAATCTTCAAGAAGGCTTGAAGATCTAATTGCAAGTGGAGCTTTGAAATGCTGCAATACTTTTGCAAGATCGTCTTTCAATTCATCACAAATCTTGCCTTTTAAGAATGCTTTAGCTATTTCATTGTCAGAAAGGTTTCCCCTATTCGCGAATTCGATGAGATTATTATCTGAAATGAACCTATCAAACTCTAAAGTCCCTATTACAACGGTACTTGGAACAGTTATGTCGATATCAGGGTATTTTTTCTCAAGATTATATCTCGCCAATAATGATCTCATAAAGGCGATTCCACGCCCCTTCCCACCAAGAGAATCCCCTCGGATTCTAGTGAAAGATGAATCAAATTCAAAGTTTTGTTGGGAAAAATCAGTAATCGCCCCAGACTGTTTCTCTCTGCGACTATCGTTGAAAATACTTACAAGATATTTCCTAACTTCATCGAGATCAATGAAATCAGTTGCTTTCCGGGGACGTAATTCCATTGCCGCTTTAAACTCCCCCCGTGCCATTAGCCAGTTGGAAAAATCATTTCTATCCGAATGAAACTGTATGGATTCAAGGGGTACTTTTTGAAGAGATTGTTCAAATTCTTTCATATTGGAAGCACGTGCTATTTCAGTTGTTTGAATATGAATAGCCTCTATTGTTGTGTTTTGTTCCTTCTTTACATGTCTTTTCCTATGTTTTGGTAAGAGAAAAATGAAATCTCCGAATCCAAGATGATTTAAAAGAAAATGCTGAAAATCTTGTACTATAGTAGGTGAATTCTTATCCAAAAAATACGCGCCTACGGCATCAGCCCTTGCTCTGTTTTCTGGTTCTGATGATTGCATCAAGATTGGTAGGTATTTTGAATCTTGTTTAATCTGTTGGACGAATTTATAACCAGCCTCTGGATCTAATTTCTCCTTATATTTGAAATTGATATCTGTAATGATGCCAAGAACGTAATCTTTATACTGCTCATACAATGCCATACCTTCTTCAAATGTTTGAGCAAGGAGAATTTTAGGCCGAGCTCTCCTCCGCAAAAGCCTCTGCATTTCATTGAGATCCTCAGACAGAGACCGTCGTGTTTGTTGAACAATTTCCGTATAAATAATGGGAAGAAACATAGAATAGTGATGGATAGAATCCTCCAGCATAATGAGTACGCGTACATTCCCATTAAC
This sequence comes from Thermoplasmatota archaeon, assembly GCA_030619765.1. Classification (GTDB taxonomy): domain Archaea; phylum Thermoplasmatota; class E2; order DHVEG-1; family DHVEG-1; genus JAGLML01. The sequence goes on along the minus strand of JAUXAU010000020.1, from coordinate 28,009 downwards.
AGTATCATAACGGACGTTAATGCTGTCTTCAACATATTTAATGATAGTAAGAAATAGAGCCGAATCCCCTGTCCAGAAGAATACTTTGTCAATTCCTTTCCCAGTATCCTTTTCTCGAGCAAGATTTATATCAGCAGTGTCAGTTGCTAAAAGAACTACAGGAAGACTAGGATGCAGTTTCTTTATTTTTTCACCGAAATCATATGGTTCCATCCCTATGTGTTTCGACATAGTAATAACTAAATCATAATGGTTTTCTTTTAATTTTGACAGCGCTTTTTCCCCAGAGTAAACACGAGTTACATGAGGTGGTGAACTGAGAAGAAGATGTCGGTATTGTCCTATAACTAATTCAGAGATGAGTCCTTCTTCTTCGATGATAAATGCATCATAAAGGCTTGAAACGATAAGAATTTCTCTCACTTTAAACGGCATCAGAGTATGATACATCCGACTGCGAAGTTCGAATGTCTCATTAGAATTCTCTTGCAATTTTGAGAAATCAGAATATGATTCGTTTTCTCCCATGATATTCTCTCATAAAACGTTTATCAATATTATAATTTTTGTGCAGATTTTTACTCGGTAAAAATTAAATAGTTCGTAACTAAAAAATAAGAGAAAAAGAAGTCAAATTTAACTTCTTTAAACAACTCCGTGGTCCAGCATTGCATCGGCAATTTTTACAAAACCAGCAATATTCGCACCAGTTACATAATTGACAAAACTGTCTTCTTTACCATATTTTACACAAGAGTGATGTATGTTTTGCATGATCCACTGTAGTTTCTTATCGACTTCTTCTCTAGTCCAGGATAATCTCTGGCTGTTCTGCGTCATTTCTAGTGCACTTGTTGCTACACCACCAGCATTCGCTGCTTTACCCGGACCATATAATATCTTTGCATCCAAGAATATCTCTATACCGTCTGCTTCAGTTGGCATGTTTGCACCTTCAGCTACACCCACAACACCATTGTCTATTAGTTTCTGTGCCTCGTTTTTACTTATTTCGTTTTGTGTGGCAGATGGGAATGCTAGATCACATTCTATCTCCCATGGGCGTTTTCCGGGGTAATAATCAACGTTGTATTCCTCTGCATATTCTTTGATACGTCCACGCTTAATGTTTTTGAGATCCATGACGTATGTTAGTTTCTTATCATCTATGCCATCGGGGTCATAAACCATACCTGAAGAATCAGATAAAGTTACAACTTTTGCACCAAGTTGATTTAATTTTTCAGTAGTATATTGTGCGACATTTCCTGAACCAGATACCGTACAAATCTTATCTTTAAAAGATTCTTTTTTAGTTTTAAGCATCTCCTCAGCAAAATAGACACACCCATATCCTGTTGCCTCTGGTCGGATAAGGCTTCCTCCCCAGTTAAGTGATTTACCTGTGAGTATTCCTGTGAACTCATTGGCCAACCTCTTATATTGACCGAATAAATATCCAATTTCACGTCCGCCTACGCCAATATCACCAGCAGGAACATCAGTGTTGGGGCCAATGTGTTTAAAGAGTTCAGTCATAAAGCTCTGACAGAATTTCATGACCTCGTTGTCTGTTTTTCCTTTAGGATCAAAATTAGATCCTCCTTTTCCACCTCCTATTGGAAGTGTGGTCAAGCTGTTTTTAAACACTTGTTCAAAAGCCAAAAACTTCAAAATACTTAGATTGACACTCGGGTGAAGACGGAGCCCTCCCTTGTATGGTCCTATTGCACTATTCATTTGAATACGATATCCTCTGTTTATTTGGATTTCTCCACTGTCGTCAAGCCACGGGACCCGAAACATAATCACTCTTTCTGGCTCGGCAATTCTTTCCAATATCTTAGCTTTCTTATACTTAGGATTCTTGTCAATAAAAGGCATTAAGCTTTCAGCAACTTCTTGTACTGCCTGATGAAACTCCTTTTCACCTGGATCTTTTCTAATAATTTCATCCATGAATGCTTCAACATTTTTATCCATAATATTCCTCCCAATCTTGGGTGGTCACCGTATCAATAACCCTTATTAAAACTTTATTGTATCGACGCCTTTTCTGCATATAAATTTTCAAATTTCTATACAAAATTATTAAATGAATTATACAATGTCAATTAACTAATAAGAAATCGTAAAATATTTTTTTAGATTAACTTTTAATAATCATAACGCATACGATACATTCAGTTTTAATACCTATTTTTTAGGTGATAGGGGTATGGAAATGAAAGTTGAAATTAAAACTAAGGATGATGTATTAAATGTTGATGAAGATAATATACTAAATATCGCCAGAAATGAGAACGTTCTTTTTGTCAGATTACAATTTGTCGATATCCTCGGTATGCCCAAAAATATTGTCATACCATCAAGCAGATTGGAAGAAGCAGTTGATGAAGGTATACCATTTGATGCATCATCTATAGCAGGATATGCAACAATTGAAGAATCAGATAAAATTGCTAAACCCGACCCAGGTAGTTTTGTAACTCTTCCCGAAAGTATAGAAAAAAGGAAAACAGCAAAATTAAACTGTGACATTTATGAGCCAAATGGAAAGCGGTTTATTGGGGACACAAAATATGTTTTGGAAAAAATGGTGGACAAGGTAAAAAAATTAGGATATATTTACAATACTGGACCTGAATGTGAATTCTTTTTGTTTAAGAAAGATGGAGAAGATACAACATTGACCCCTAACGATGCTGCAGGCTATTTTGATCTATCGCATCGTGATCTTGCAGAAGGAGTTCGAGCCGATATCTCTCTTGCCTTAGATGAGCTAGGAATAAAAACATATACCTCCCATCATGAAGTATCGGATGGTCAACATGAAATAAACTTTCGATATGCAGATGCGATTACAACAGCAGATCGGGTGATTACATTAAAATATATCACAAAAGTAATTGCCAGCAAACATAATCTACATGCGTCGTTTATGCCCAAGCCAATATATGGTTTGAATGGATCGGGAATGCATACACATCAGTCACTTTTTACTTTAGATGGAAAAAATGTCTTTTATGATTCAAAAGATAAAAACCAGTTAAGTGATGTAGCGCTCTCTTTCACTGCAGGACTGTTAAAATACGTAAAGGAAATGTGTGCGATACTGAATCCTACAGTGAATTCGTATAAGAGACTTGTTCCTGGATTTGAGGCACCGACCTACATATCGTGGGCAAACAGAAATCGAAGCGCGTTAATCCGCATTCCTTCTCGAAGAAAAAATGCTACTAGATGTGAGCTAAGAAATCCTGATCTTTCTGGTAATCCATACCTTCAGTTTGCTGTTATGCTCACAGCAGGCCTCAAAGGCATAGAAGAAAAACTAGAACCGCCAGCACCTGTTGAAAAAAATATCTATTCTTTATCTGAACAAGAACGTGAAAAACATGGTATCGAACATTTACCTGAAAGTCTCGGACATGCACTTTCCTTTATGAACGAAAGCGAATTATTAAAAGAAACGTTGGGTGAACATATTTTCTATAACTTTTTACATGTGAAACATCAGGAATGGGAAGAATATCGTACTCGGATTACAAAATGGGAAATAGATAAATATCTTCCAGTTTTATAATTTTTTTAAGCCACATTCATATTTAATGTTTCCCCTTGTCATCGTTAAATAAATATTATAAATTAGTTGTTGCATTCTGGTTTGAGGTCTTTTGCTATGACATTTGAAATGCAAGTTGTGAGTAATACTCCTTTGATCGGTGATGAAGATTTAGGAAGTGTGGCAAAGAAATTTTTTGAACAAATTGGTTATCTTTCAAAGGGGTCAGATCCTACGATTCCTTACAAGATTTTTTCAGATTTCTTCTTGAAACATCCAACAAAAGCATGGTTTGTAGATGAAATTGCAGCTGAGCTTAAGACGTCCCGGCCTACAGTATATAGACATCTTAATAAACTTAAAGGATTTGATATTCTCGAAGAAGTTCAGGTTTTTGATGAAGGGACTAAGCAAAATAAGAAAGCCTATTGCATGAGATATGGGAACTTTCAAAAAGCATGGAATTTTGTTGAGGCTCATATTAAAGTAGCAGTCGAAAATTATGGTAAAACTGTGGAGCATCTGCAAAAACTATTGGAAGAACAGAGGAAGGGATTAAATGAGTAAAAAAGAAGATGTGAAACTAACAGAAGGATCTAGGTATAAAATAATTTCTATAGGCGGAAGAGATATTGCTCTTGAAACTGAAGGAGTGTTTAAAGGATTTGCTACATTGGGCATCGATGAAGCTGGATTGCTAATGGAGCTGGGTGAAAGCCATGGAGACTTGCAGGGAAAAACGAGAATTGTACCATTACATGCTGTACTTGCAATTGACATTTTAGATGCAAAAGAACATGATAAAAAAGATGATGCTAAGGATACCAATCATTACTATGGATAAAAATAATTGATATGTGAAGGAGAGCATCCGGTAGATACCACCTGGAATAAAAAGACCATACTTACCAAACATTTTATATAGTTGCTTGGTCATTATTATATCTGTGATGAACATGACCAAACTAAAAAGTAAAGTTATCGAAGAATTTCTGAGCAATTTCCATAGCGATAGCACCATAAGAGGGTACCGCTGTCATTTAAACCAGTTTTTTGATGTTATAAAGAAAGAGCCAGATAATTACCTCAAAGATGTAAGAAAAATGGAAAATGGTGAAAGAATTGATGCATTAGATGTCTACGAAGAAGATCTAAAAAAATACTGGAATTGGCTAATCGAAAAAGAATACGCTCCCAAAACAGTGTACAATGGTGTAAATGCTATACGTCAATTCCTCAAACAATACAGAATACAACTTGATGAGATCGTATGGCAAAATATAAACAGGAGAGGCACAGGGAATAAACCCATAACGGTAGATAAACCATTGACAAAAAAAATGCTCAAAGAAATACTTACTCATGCTAATGCCAAAAGCAGAAGTGCATTTTTAATCATGGCTAGTTCAGGATTAAGAAAAAAAGAACTAATGCAACTTCGAGAAAACGATATTGAATGGGAAACATACCCAATAAAAATAAGAGTAAGGCATACAGGGAAAAAAAATCAGAGCATAAAAAGTAAATACGGCAGATATACATTTATTACACCAGAAGCTGCATTAGCATTACGAGAATGGATGAAAGTACGTAAAGAAATGGGTATCACAGATAAACGAATATTTCCTTGGAATATAACTAATGTCAACAAGGCATGGTGGCGGCTATTGAAAAAAGCCAGGTATACTGAAAAAGATGAACAAACAGGATTCTATGTTTACCATCTCTACACGTTACGTAAATTCTTCCGCACAGAGTTTGGTAAATATGATAGGGATTTATGTGATTTCTTGATGGGGCATAAGCACTATTTAACTGAAAACTATTGGAGAAAAACAGAAGAAGATGTACAAAAAGAGTATCTTAAAGGCATGAATTATATTATGATTTTTGAGACATCTATTGATAGAGAGAAATTAAACAATCTTGATGAACAGTTAAAAGAGAAAGACGAAGAGATCTATTATCTGAAAAAAGAAATGAAGAAGGATAAGGCAGATTTAGAGCAACGATTAAAAATAATTGAAGATCGTTTTTATCAAATAGCAGACAATAAAATATTGATCGAAGATCTGAAAAAAATGGTTAAAGATCATTCTAAGATAATTGTTGATACCGGAGCTACCGGAGCAGATAATAAAAAATTGATAAAATTGATCGAAGAACTGAAAAAATTACCTAAATAACCACCCTTACAACCCTCTTTTTCTTCTTTAACTATTAGTTTAACGAAAAGTTTAACTAATTGGGCAAAAGGCTGAAAAAATTAGCTTAACGATATGCCCCTATCCATACCATCAATCTGAATAGAGATAAGAAATCAAGAGGTAAAAACTTCTTAAGCGAATCATATTAAATTCAAGCATGCATCCAAGAAAAAGAGATTACAATGGTAAAACATAGTTGCAATGGTGTTTTTTCATTTTGACATTTTGACACGATATTCTTATATAGCATACCAGCAAGAATTATCACGATACGAGCTGGTGAAAATGAGGAAAAGAAACAGTAAAGGTTGATGTTACAACATCAGGCGATATTATGGCCATAGAGAAGAGGGAGTGGATAAAAGCAAGTACGTAGGGTTCGCAAGACTAATGGCACGCCTACGGGTGGCATATGGCTCCATATCGATGCCGGGACATTGGAGAGTGCCTTAAAACTAGCAGGGATACCGGCGAATGCAAAATTGAAGTTTAAAAGACACTCGGTAGCTCATAAGAAGAAGATTGCATTGGTAATGATTACAATAAAGGAAGATAAAACCGGCTAAAAATGATTGAAGAACTGAAAAAATTAGCCTAAAATAACCACCCTTACAACCCTCTTTTTCTCCTTTAACTAATGGTTAAACCTTTCGTTAAACTAATAGTTTAAAAGAGGTTTAGAAATTTTAGCATCTTCGCTATGTCATCATCCATACACGTAGTCTATTAATGGACTATTAATAGTCTATTCACTTAATGATCCTAATAAAAGAGAGAAAAAACAAGGCAAAAATGATTGAAAAGAGTTGAACCTTTATTTCACCTTGCGCTTAACTATAAGTCTATACTCAAATTTGTGTGTATTTCCTCTTAAAATTGGAGCACTATTCAACATTATTGAAACCGTTTGGGGGAAAGGTTTAATTGCTCTCTGTTATATTGCATTATCATGACAGAAGGAAACAAGGAAGAAAATATTGAGGCTACAGGATCCAGAACCAAGAACATTAGGCAGCCAATATTCACGAAAGCAGAATTAAGGACCATGCTTCAACATGCGAACCTGAGGCAAAGATCACTGTTTCTAACATTGATCAGTAGCGGCCTAAGGGTTGGCGAAGCATTGCAACTCGTGTTGGATGACATAGATTTCAACAATGATCTGGTATCGGTTACCGTAAGAGGGGAATATCGCATGGACAATAAGCAGCGCATCACATTTTTGTCTCGTGAAGCAGCAGAAAGTGTCAAGGAATGGCTAAAGATCAGAGGGCAATACCTAAAGAAGGTCTCTCACTCTGTTTCCAATATACCTAAAATGGAAAAAACAACAAAAGATGTAGAGGACATACGGGTGTTTCCATATTCTTGGAATACATCACGGGCAATGATGCAGAAAATGCTCCGTGACTCAGGATATGCAGACAAGATGGAATATGGTTACCGGTACAAATATAATCTGCATACTTTCAGAAAATTTTTCCGCTCCAACATCACATCAATGCCAGCCGGTGCAGTTGCCTATTTAATGGGGCATACTATTGATCCCTCGACCAAAGATATGCATTGGGACACTAAAACGTTAGGAGAGCTTTACAAGAAAGCGATGCCTGTCGTAACAATATTTGAACCGGCAGATCCTACCAATGTGCAGGAATAATTGGAAGAGAATACAGAGAAACCGCAAGCCTGAAACAGAAGATTATCGGTCTACAGAAAAAGTTGAAAGAAATAAGCAAAAGTAGAAAAAGAAAAGATGACCAGCTATCATTGATAGGTGTCGGTTAACGAAAAACGTTAAAATTAACGTTTTTCGTTAACCGTAATTTTATATATGAAATAGTTTATATCATATTTTATGAACAAAATTGAGGAATTCGTAAACCAGTATCCTGCTGAAAGAACGAGGAATGATGCTAGGCGGATATTGCATATGTACTTTGAGATAATTGATGCCGATCCTAACACATACTTCAGTAACAAAAAACATAACTATGGAAAAGATATGATGACGTATTATACATCGGAAAACAGAAAGATAAAAAGAAAGGCAAAAAATGGTTTACCTGTAAAGGCCATTAAAGATTTAGCGCCGCTCACTAGAGCGATGTGTGTTTCGCGTGTTAAGATTTTTCTTGAGGATAACGGGGTTTTTTTGCAGCCTAATGTGTGGAAGAGGATCAAGCGAATGGGAGGCAGTAGTCATGAAACGTTGACAATTGATGCTGCCCCTACTCGTGAGGAGTTGAAACAGATTTTACAACATGGCGAGACTAAAGCACGTGCTTTGGGTTTGTTGGCTTCGAGTAGTGGTATACGTATTGGTGCTATACTTAAGCTAACAGAATCCGATATTGATTTCGATAAAGATCCTGTGCGGATTTATTTACCGGCAGCCATTACTAAAAATCATAAGCCGCGGCTTACATTCATGAGTAACGAGGCAAAAGATGCTGTAAAAGCATGGATAAAGGAAAGAGATGATTATCTTGATTCAGCGGTGCGAAAATCAAAATCTCTAAAATGCGGCAAGGATCCAAAAGATGAAAGACTTTTTCCTATGTCGGATGCCACTACTAATACAATGTGGCTGCGCCTATTGAAAAAATCAGGGTTGGATCAGAAAGATAAATCGACGGGTTTTCGTCGGTTGCATTTTCACACTCTCCGTAAGTATTTTGATACGAATATGGCAGCGGCCGGCATACCTGAATCGGTTATTGGATGCCTTGTAGGTCATGCCGGGTATCTTGACCATGCATATAAGAGGTTTGATGAGGGGAAATTAGCAGATTTTTACAAAAAGGGTGTTAATAACTTACTTGTATTTGAAACAGGTGAAGATCCTGAGCAGCAAGAAAAATTCGAAAAATATAAACAAGAGCAAGGGAAAAAAGAGCTAGCGATGGGAAATAAAATATTAAAGTTAGAAGAAGAATTAATGACGGTAAAAAAGCAGTATGTACAAATAGAAGGGAATTACAGGCAACTGAATGGGAAAATAACAGGCGTTGAGCAGAAAGTTAAACCATTTGCAGCATACCAGATGCAAGATATCCTCATGAATACAGATATTGATGCGTTCATGCACGAATTTTACAACAACCCAGAGTTCAAGGAGAAGATACGCAAAATATTAGAGGGAATTAAGAAAAAAGTTGAAGAAATGCACAAACAACAAACACGCCTGGAAATCACTTGTTCCTTATGATAGATTTACAGAATGTCCTAAAAAACCTTATAAGGTAGTAGGTACTTAAAGTTTAAAGATAAGCATCAAATGATATAGTTTATCTGGTGAGGATATCCCATAGATAACAGATAAATAATGCTGATAGTTTCAGGTGTCTGTATTGCACACAAAAAGCATTGAGGTGTTGTGAGGAAAACATTAAAGAATTTAGTATATCGAATATAGTGGTGAAGGAGAAATAAAAAGATTTAGAGTAGAGAAAATAAGGAGAAATTATAATGGAGTATAGTCCAGAATTTATAAAGTTCCGTGATCAGCATTGCGCTGGGATGGATCTTGGTGACATCCGGATAATTTTTCGTATGTTATACGAGATTTATAGATTAGAAGAGGAAATGAGAATAAAAGATCCATCAATAGGTGATCATTCCGAAATCGATAATTTTTTTTCCCGTATGTTAGAAGAGAAATAAAATCCTCTAGTAACCATTGGGTTTTACTCCTTACATAGGTAACAGATTTTTCCCACCATAAGATACCATACCAGTTCCAATATTCACTAATTTGACAACCACCTATTTTACCCATATGATTTTCCCATTACATCTTTTGATAAGATTATAAGCGATGAGATTCTCCAGCTGCTGATTGGTTGCTTTTACCAATTCAGTATCATCTACCCGTGTCCAATGTGCTGGGACGTGCTTGGACACGGGATTTCCTTCTGTTGAAAAGACCTCGTGTCCACGTGTCCAAGAATTTCTCTATATTATTGTTATATTTTTCTTTTCTCACGCGTGTATATAGAAAAAGGTTGGACACTGGGACACATAGAAGGGATCCGTGTCCAGGGTGCTAGAAAATAAGCGAAAAATGTGAAAAATGAATGCACAAAAACACATAAAAAGGCATGAAATCATATGAGCGAACGTAATTCAAAGAAAATCAATAAAGGGACGTATATACTTGAGATTGAAAAAATACCTAAGATTGAATTAATAGAACCAATTGGGCATTCAAAGTTTTTGTTTGGGACTTAACTTTGTAAATGTTTAACCGTACAAAGTGAACACTACGGTGAACACTTTATGAACACTTTTATGAATACTTTCCTTCGAGGGGTGAACACAATGAACACTTCCGTTTTTATTAACCCTTATTTTCTAATAAAAAGAAGTACTATATAATATACATGCAAGTGTGTGTGTAAAGCGCAGAGTGTTCATTGTGTTCATCTCTCGGAGAAAAGTGTTCACTAAAGTGTTCACTAAGTGTTCATAAAAGCATTCATTTGTGCATAGTTGTCGTGAAAGGTTTTTACTGGAAGGATTCTTGGGGAAGATAAAAGTGAAAGATTTGGTGAAAGGTTTCCCGAAGAAAGGGTAAGATTTGCAATCTCCGAGGAGGAAGGCATGTATGTAAGTGTATGTCGTTCATTATCACGATATGGGCTTAAAGTGAAGGCTTTGGTGTAGGCTTTTTTATTAGGAGAGTTTATGGAGGAGAGAGTGGGTGAAAGCTTTGGTGCAAGCTTTTATAGGAGTGGGTGTAGGCTTTGCAGGCTTTGAATACGTATAGGGGTACGACAAAGTGACGACTTTACTTACTTTTTACTATGTTATGTTATAATTTTATTTATTTATATATATAATAAAGATAGGCGTACGTAGACATAGACGTGCATCCGCGTCCATCCTCAAAGCTTGCAAAGCCTACACCCACTCCTATAAAAGCCTACACCAAAGCCTACATCAATCCATACCTTTATTTCTATCAAGAACTCTTGGAATAAAAAACCCTACACCCAAAAGCCTACACCTTTTTGCACGGAGTTATGTAAAAATCACATGGATTAGACTTTTTGTTAAGGTCTAGCCTTAATTTTCTGCCAGGACATCCCTTTTTTAAAGTCCATCGCTGGACTTTTTAAGTTTTATGTGTATATCTCCATTTTAATTTTTTGTATAGCTCTGCGTGAGAGATATACTCATGGTATATCTCTAAAAAGTATATTGTATGCATAGAGTTTTTTGGAATTACTCCTTATAATAATAATAGTTTTTATTATACATACATACATAGTACTTTGTATATCGTATATCGATATCGTATATCTCTCACGTCTTTTCACACTTTTTTGAAAAAAAATGACGGCTTTTATGACGGCTTTTTTTACTTAGAGAACTCTTGGAGAAAATTACTATGACGGCTTTATGACGGCTTTTACAGAGTATGTGACGGATGTGACGGGTTTACCGGGGACGGAGTGAGGGTTTGTTATGACGGCTTGACTGCTTTTTTTGCTAAAAATAATTTTTAAGGATACTAGTACCTGGTCCAGTATCTCCATATCTCCAGCTCGTAGGCTGGATTAAACCTACGAAACGTATATATAAAAGGAAAAAAAGCCGTCAAAGCCGTCACCTACTTCTAATAAAAGCCGTCATGAAAGCCGTCACAAAGTCGTCATATTTTTACCAAAAGCCGTCATATATTAATTATGTCATTTATTAACACGATTTTGTGGGTTTTTGTGTAGACTTTTGGCTTTTTGTGAAGGCTTTTGGTGTAGGGTTTTTGAGAATTTTATTTTCTCTCTCGAAGGACGTGTAGGGGTGTGTAGGGTGTGAAGGCTTGCGGAGTGCGCCCTGGCGTGTAGAGCAAATGGCGTAGGTTTACTATATATATAAAGATAAAGATAAAAATTGAAGTTCTATCTTCTATGAACGTGAAACAAGCCTACACTCCCCCCGCACCCTGGAAGCCTTCACACCCTACACACCCCTACACACTCTCCTTATAGAAAAAATGGATCCGTGCAAAAGCCTACACCAAAAGCCTTCACAAACCCTACACACTCGTGAGTTAAGTTTAAATATAAGAATTTTTAAGTGTGCTAATAAATAACATAATTTTTTGCTTCTTGATTAAGTAACGACTTTTGAGATATCCATGAAAAAAAGTCGTTACCGACTTCCAACAGATATAAAAACATTAAAAGTAACGACTTATTGCCTTTTTTTGTACTCTACCTTTCTATATTTTATTTCTTCAGGGTCCATAGTATGAAAAAAGAAGTTAAGTCGTTACTTAATAGACATTTACTTCTATAAAAACGCGGTAACGACTTTTTTTCCAAAAAATCCAGAAGTCGTTACTTCTCGAAGAAATAATTGTTATCTATTGGCACGATTTCGATTAATGTTCACCATTTATTTTGTTTCATATGTAGCTTAACAGAATTTTATCGGTGATATGTACATAATACCTTTTTGCGAAATTCTGTTATTTTGCTATTCCTTTACTATGTTTTTTGCATTCTCCAACTTTCTAAAAAATATACAAAAAAGTCGTTAAGTCGTTACGTAGATGTTGGGTAACGACTTTTGAAGATCCACGAAAATAAAACCTATTACACATCCTACTACTATTAAATATCCTCATTTAACAACTTAATCACTTTTTTTACATACTACGTCTATATATATTATTTTTTTTTCCATACATAGTATGTAAAAAAACCTGTTAAGCTGTTACTAATAGATATAAATTCGTAACATCTTTTTTTCAAGTATTAAAAAGTCGTTACTTATTATGTCAGCAAATCATTAGCACGATGTGTGAATTAAGTTTAAATATGAGAGTTATTCAATTTTCAAAGCCGTGTCCCACGTGCTTAAATGTGCTTGGACGCGCTTTTTTCTTCTGTTGAAAGAATGCTGCGTCCAAATGTCCTAAATTTTCTGTACTTTATTACTATATTTTCTTTATCTCACGCGTAAAAATAGAAAAAAAAAGGGACACTGGGACGCTCTCGGAGAAAAGAGCGTCCCAGCTAATCTTTCTCACGCATTAACAGGAGTAAGTCCCACTATATCCCAACTTTTTGGACGTGCTTGGACACGGATCCCCTTCTGTTGAAAAAAGCCGCGTCCAAATGTCCAGGCTTGTTTGTATTAGAAGTCAGTTAAGACAGATCCAGAGCAGCTCTTGCAAATAATTGAAGATCGTTTAAGATGATAGTAGACGATAAAATATTGAACGAAGAGCTAAAAAAATTAGCCTAAAGAAGTGATCCACCTTTAAAATTACAAAAAACCCCCTATATTATACGCGAGGCTTCTTTCTTTTTTCCCAACCTATTCCAATAGGAGTGATAAATTAGCTAGACATAGGACGCAATATGGCCTTCTATAGAATTTAGACATGAGACAGACATGGGACAGATTTTATATCTATAAAAGTCTCAGGTCCCATGTTGTTTGCTATCTTTTTTCAAAAAGGTACTAAATAGTTGCTATATATAGGGCGTTTTTTTTCATTCTTCTCTCCTATTTAACAGAAGGCAATAATAAGGCAATAACCTGAAAAAAAAGGTGAATGCTTTGGGTGAATACTTTTTTACTCCAAGTTTTTGGAGAAGAGGGGGTGATGCATAGTTTGATGAATAGTTTTTATCTATTGAGTGAATACTTTGCATACTTTGAGACATTGCATACACAAGCATAATGCAAGCTTTAAATAGTTCTTTTTAGTTAAATTATATTATTATTATTATTGTTATATAATAAAGTATAAGTAAAGTAATAAAAACACAAAAACAGACATACACATCTACGTGCGTAAACACAAAGTATTCATTCTATTCATCTACTTCCGGTAGAGTATGCACCAAGGTATTCATCTTCACTTTTTTCCAAGAACTCTCCAAGAAAAAGGTATTCACCCAAAGCATTCACCAAAAAGTGAAATATCATATCCATCAAATTTTATAAAAAAAAGAAAAGGTTTAATAATGCAAGTATTATACTAATTTCCCAGTGGAAGGGCAAAATTTCATCAGATTTAAGTTTCATTGATAAAACACTGAACTCAAACTCTAGATGGTTGCGTGCCCCTATGGATTTTTCGAAATCCACATTTTCCCAAAATAGGGATACTACCTCCATTCTAGTCTGCTCTTCCACCTAAATTTTAAAATAAAACATTGTGTGTGATAAGGAGAAGAACATTTACTCTTTTTTGGGATATGTTTTGACAAGACAACGATGTTAGCGATCATGGCTGACTTACGAATACCAAAAGCCAAAAATACTTAAACCTGCAGATGCATTACTTCACATGGGAAAATGTGGTGGTGAACATTTTAAAGCAAGGAGAAACTGTTGGTAGTAATGGTAAAATTAATTTATACGCGGCATGGTCGGATCTGAAACCATCAGAAGAGAAAAGGCAAAAATTACTATTTTCATATATTTTTGAGTTATTGTTATTATGTGTCATCTGTATGACATTTAAAAAAGGGAGGAAACAATCGGAAAAAACTAAAAGAAAAATTGGAGAAAAAATCAGGGAAATTGACTTAAAAGAATTTGGGAGGTTATATAACATAGGATTAAGTGACAGAGAAATATCTAAAGAACTTAAAACTTGCGTTTCCAACGTTTATTATTGGCGAAGAAAGTTAAAACTTCCTAATTTGGGACACCGAAAAGATTGTCAATGCGGATCATGTAGAGCGGAGCGAGGGGAATCGTATAATCTCGGAAGAAGAGGCGAAGAAGTACACAATTGGAAAGGAGATATTGTAGGATATTCGGCATTGCATGAATGGATCAAGAGGAATAAACCAAAGCCAGTATTCTGTGAAATATGCACTGAACGAGCACCTGCTGAATTGGCAAATAAAAGCCAAGAGTATATGAGGGATATAGACGACTTCTGGTGGGCATGTGGGAGTTGCCATAGGAGGATTGATGAACCATATAAAAATACAAAACGTGATGAAAGAGGGAAATTTATTAAAAATGGAATACGAAACATCTAGATGTACCCTTCGTATTTTTTTTTTGGAAAAGGTGTGTATTGGACGAGAGATATCCGATATCGATATCTGATATCTCTAGTACTATGTATGTATGTATATTGTTTTTTTCTTTCTATTAATATAAGGAGTAATATAAGGAAATTGGTAGAAACATACAAACAGAGATATACAAGAAACGTGCAACAGAGATATACAAGAAGCATACAATGGAGATATACAAAAAAAGGTGTATCAGCAGAAAAATTAAGGCTATACCTTAACAAAAAGTCTAACGGACCTAACTTCTTTAACTACTCAAACTATTCATATGGAAAAGCCTTAATGGTACCGCCAGTAGATAATAACACCAAGTATTATAATAACTACTATTGCACAAATAATTCCGTATACATAGAGGGGTACGCCCTGATCCTCAGTTGGCTGAGGATTCGGATTGTCATCACCCTTTTTATCCAGAGAAAAGGGTTGCTCTACCGAACACAACAGAGTGAAACTCCCGCTTTTGCCCGAGTATCCCTCTTTCATCACTTCAACCGTATAGTCTCCTTCTTCAAGCACAAATGATACAGTTCCAGTATCATTGGTATAGCTCTTTGCAATTTTACTCGTGTTGCAATAGATAGTTACTGAAGCACTACTGATAGGGTCACCAGTGGCATTGTCAACGACTTTAACCGTCAAATGATATGTTGTTTCGTTACCATTTTCTGTCTCGTTTTGCTCCGGTTCTTCTGTTTCATTCCCATTCGGTTCCTCCGGTTCTTCGGGATCTTCAGACGGTCCCTCCGGTTCTTCGGGTGTCTCGCCGTTACCACCCGGCGGAGGATCAGGAGGCATTTCTCCAGGAACAATCGATAGATTAAGCCATTGTGTCACCCGCGTTAAATCTATCTTCGTTGTATTGCAATAGATGTAACCTCCATAGGAAACTGTTATTTTTACAGTGTGGTCATTTTGCCCAGAGATAACTTCGGTATAGTATCCCATCCACTTTTCATAGGGGGGATTGCCAGGGCTTGTCGTTGTTGTCCGCACCTCTCCAGTGTTAATGTTCTCTATTTGTACCGTTATCCCACCTGTTGGTATGCCATCGATGGTAACAACACCAGTGATGCTGCAAGGAAGCGGAGGCTGCGCCATGGCAAACGAGGGCAGCAGTAGAATAAATATCAATAGCCATAGCATTTGTTGTTTATTTTTCATCATTTTCATCATTTTCATCATTATCATATTACTTATATTCACAATGGCATATATAATTATTGTCCGTAAGTTTCTGATCTATGCCTTATGTAATGAATGAACCCCATATTTAAGAAACGGGTAGGGTAATTTATATCAATAGCAACGGCATTCTGTATAGTAATGGATGATGAAGCAATAGATGAGGAATTCGAGATGTTGTGCAGGGAGTATGGAGATTCCCAGATGTTATTTGATATTCCTGCAAAGTATATTCCAACGGTTAAAGCGATAGTAAAAATAATCTTGCGGCAAGAATGTGAACAACAGGCAATTAGGGACATTCTATATGCAGAATATAAACGAGCGGCAGAGGCCGGTCTGCAGGAGATTGAACATATGATGAGTCAGTTGAGAGGATTAAGCGAGCCTGAACTAATCCATGAGCTTTCTTCCTTTTTGTCCTCTCACAGAGATGAGGAACTGAGAGTGTCCAGGTATCCGTTAAACAAAAGACAGGTATGGCGAGAGGGGGATCATCTGCCTCTTATAGAATAGAGGATGAGATGCGGCAGAGAGAGGATCTCAGGTGTAATAGTAGTTGAGAATAGGAAGCACAGAGAGTTAGATGAGTACAGATGGGTTGGAATGCAGATATTAAAGCAGTGATGAGGGCGGTTGGAACGCGGTGGGGGGAACAATCCCCCAGTGTGGTGATAGGGGCAGAAGATCCCCGTAATTATGGGGAGACTCCGCGATGTCGTACATTCTTTGGTGCGGTAAAAACGCCAGAAGTCGTGCAGTGATCCGTGTAGTATTTAATGCGATGTGCAAATGTTAAATAGCGCAAGAGCAATAATAGACTTAGATGAACAGTGAAATAAAAAAATGGAAAGTCTCACTTTTTCTCTTTTATCAGTACTTTAACGCGAGGCGGGAAAGTGTAACTGCCAGTGATTTATTTCACTATGAACGCTCAACTCTGGCTAAATATGGTATTCTCTCGGAGAGCGCACTAAAGCATCATGCGTCAAATCTCGCGGAGAGACATTATCTCTACACGGTAAAAAACAAGAGAAAGCCATTCGATTACTCCATACCTTATCAATTTATGGTTTCAAAATTGGGATTAAAGAGGCTCGCCTTCGAGAATTTAATTTCCCAGCGGGATCAAGACCGGTTGACTCCTTATGTTCACTGGGAAGCATTGGAAAACGGTATCAAGGTGAGAGGGTAATGGCAACAGATGATCGAGAAGAGTTGAAAGAGTCGGTTCTTGCTCTTGCAAAGGTTTTTGGACCTAACAAAACGAAAATCGGTAAGATTCTCGGTAAAAGTAGAAACACGATTGCAGAAATACTCAAAGAACTTAGAGAAAATGGAGAAGACATTGGCAATATTGATGAAGAAGAAAGAGAACAACAAGAATTTCCAGCTGAGATACATAAAGTGGAAGAGAAACTTTTTAAGGAGAAACAAACAGAGAAGGAAAAACGATTGCAAGCAAGGATGGATTCACTTATTAATGAAAACAAGAAGCTTTCCCAACGGTGCAGTATGTTATATCGGCAGCAACGCAGTGAGAAAATACCCACTGTTGATATAGGGGCGAGGGATGCGATAAAAAACATAATGGCCAATAGTAGGCATCCTCCGCAAGAATTTTTTGAATATGTTTTTTCCAATCAACCGGGTTTGTTGGAATTAGAAAAAAAACTTTTTGCTAAGGGAGTGCATGTAAGGATTCTTAACGATTTTATGATGTTGAAGAACGGGATTACTTCACTTGAGATGGATATCGTGGGAATAGGTAATACGACGGAGAGTGAGGAGGCCCAGCAGAGAGGTACCTCTCAGGCAGATTGGATGCACGGTAATGCTAGAGATATGCATGTACTGTTGTCGATCCCACTGAATCATCCTCGGCTATCGCTTTTCGATGAGATAACCGTCCAGATGGCATGGCAAGATAGTTTGACGCTTTATACGTCTGTCCTCCCTGGTTTAATATCAAACATCTCAACGGTGAAGAAGGAAGCGAAGGCATATAATCTAATTAATAGGTCATTCTCCGATCTTATTACGATGGTTTCCAAGATGGATGTTTATTTAGCGCGGTATCTCAGCATTGTCGATGAAGAAAACCAATAAATGTTAGTTGCAAAACGTTTAATTTGGTATTATTGGATAGAAGGCTTATAAAGGATTAATTTATTCTCCTTATGTTTAAAGAGTTAGAAAAACAAAAGAAATGATACCGGTGGTGATAGAGATGATTAATCTACATCCGATTAAGGGAGTAAACAGATGGTGGTCATTGCTTAAGAAAAGATGGAAGGAGAAAAAACAAAACCTTTAAATAAAAACAACACCATATAATTTTGCGCTAGCCAAACAAATCATGAAATCTAGGGATATATTGCGTTAGCCAAAGTGTATGTGAAATCCATTTCTTGTCTGCGTAGCCGATACAACAATGAAATCCAGGATTTACTTGCGTAGCCAAGAAAGAAATGAACTCCAAATAGATGTTGCATAGCCAGATGTCGACTGAAAACCAAATATCAAGTGCGTAGCCAATAAAAGGATGAAATCCAAGGTTCTCTTGCGTAGCCAATTGAGAAATGAAAACCACGCATAGATTGCGTAATTATGTAAACAATGAAATCCATACCGGCATTTGCGTAAGTAACGCAAAAATGGTATTGGTTATTTATGGGAAATGGCCAATACCTTTACCTTATCCAACCCGAGAACAAGCGCCACAGGGCATTACAATAAGTATTTTTTACAGAAATAAAAGTAAAACCTACTCTTTAAGGAGAGATTAGCCAAAAACCGATTTTAAGCATTTTTACAAAAGCAATAATATTATCAATCACATTCCATTTAGATCTATGAGTATCTTGTTCCGGGTGGCACATACAAACCTGCTATACGACGTAGGCCGGTCCATGTTTCTCTCTCCCAATCTTCTCTAGTGTTCAACATCTCTGGGAGCATGTTCTTCATACATGCTTCGAATTCTTCAGTATCTTCTGCGATGAATCCACAGATGCCAGAAGCTGTAGCAACAGCATACTTCACACCACTATACTCGATTGCTTTGGGTTCATGTTTACCTTCTATAGAGGGATCTTCAGGACCTTCTTCGGGAATTTCGATTCCAAACATAACTCTTTTTTTCATGATAAACACCTATTTTGAATCAACACTACAATATTAATAAGTGTGTATACGCAAGCGAATACATCTTTTCCATGTTCTACTTTGTTGCAAGCCCGGAGTAATGCTTCTTCTTTTTTTGTTTTTAATTAGATATCAATTTTATGGGTTCAAATCTTTTTCTAATTCTCGAATATTATTTTTTAGGAAATCCATGATTTCAGGTGAATAAGTCTCTGGTTTATTTTTCTGGTGCTTATCAACACACTCTTCAACAGTTTCAGCGGTATTTGTTCTCCATTCGCCAGTATCATCCACATAATCAAGTGCATGATGTAAATACCACACTTTCACATAATCCTCTCCTTTCTGACTCAAAAACCTCAATTGAATTTTAGCAATAAGTTCTCTCATAGATTTATTGTTCCCTTTTCTAGCCGAATCATGTTTTAAGACTTTTTCTTCAATGTCGATAGAGACTGCTTTCTTTTTAGAATTGGCTTCTTTTCGACTTTCCAGTTCAACAAAATCCAAATAATCCTGTGGAAGAGTTTTTCTCCCTCCCAGAACATCTATTAAATTATTAACGTAATTAGAGATCTCATCAGATATTCCTAATTTTCCAGCCCATTTATTGTGATAATGCCATTCCATATTTTTCCATCCTCTAAACTAGTTATAAACATAACCATTTACTTTAAAACCCAATCTATTTTTCAAGCGTATTAATTGTTTCAGAACATGGGCCATGTTCTTGTTTATTTCTTGGGGTTCTTTTCCTTTACATGGATCTCCTCATCAATTACGATGAAGGAGATGAATCCTATTATTTTTGCCAAGCGAAATATCTATATGTATGATTTTCTTTGTAATAAAATCAATGAGTTGGTTATATGAATAAAAATTTCTTGATACTTGGAATAGTTGCTCTGCTCTTGGTTGTCGGATTAAGTGGTTGCACGGAGTCTCCATCAGAGATTTTCAATCCACCTCAAGTGGAAGTGACAAGCAGAACCATTAGAGATGGATATGAAGGATTGGACTATGTTGTCTATGTGGATTGCACAGTCAAGAATTCTGGCGGATCGGGTAAAGTAACTGTCTATGCAAAGGTCACTCAAGGTAGTTCATACTGGCAAAGGGAACAACAGATCTATATCAACGATGGTGAATCAAGAGACTTGTCGTTTACTTTCAAAGAAGTTTCCTTTTGGACATTGGAGGGTGTAACCTATCGTGCATGGGTTGAATAAAAATGAATAAAAATCTCTTGATAGTTGGAATTGCTGTTCTGCTTTTGGCTGTTGGGTTAAGTGGGTGTAATGAACAATTAGGTCCAAATGTTGGCAAGGCATCAGTAAATTGGAAATTAGAGGTTGCCGGATATTCAGTTAACCCTGTCTCCGGTATGGATTATATTGAAAAAGGTGGTTCTGAAATGATTACTTTTACTGTTTATTGCAGTCATAAACAAGATTTCAAGCTAAACCAAAAACAGACTTCAAACGGTTGTTGGGTAAAATGTCCCGAAAGTTTCAGTAATTATGTTGATGGAAAAATATATACACAAAAACAAATAACAATAACAATAAGCACGGCAAGTTCCGCCAGTCAAGAAACAGTTTACATTGAATATATTCCCATCTAAAATTATTAAATCTAACATAATATTAAAATAAAAAAATCTATACATAGAAAGGAATGAAAAAACAAATGACTCAAAAAGAGATACTATTTGAGAGAGAAATCAACATCAATGCCACGATAAAAAATATTGAAAAATCAGGCTTTGGTAAAAAGTATGTACTCATTAGGGATTTTCCACCTCAGCTTTTTGATAAAGAAAAAAGCATCAAAGAAATAAAAAGTAAGATAAAGCAGGCATACAAAGTCCCAAGGATTCGTCTATTGATACTAACATACATAGGATGGGGGCTAATTTTAGGGACAGGATTAGGAATATCAATGGGAGTTTTAATACACGGCGATGTCCCCTTTTTAAGTTTTTTAACAATGATTTTTCTACTCATAGTTGCTATAATTTTTCATTATTCTATTCGTGATATGGCTAGAAAATGGCAAAAATGGATTTTTTTCCCCGATCCCAATACGGTGGTTTTTGCTGGTGACTTTGCTGAAGAATATATTAACAATTTTAAAAAACTTATAGTTTGGAAAAAAGTTGAGATGATACTGAAATCATTGAGGATGAAAAACTTTAGAAAATTCAAGGATTCATTAATTGATTTTTCTGATGGAGTAACAGGTGTGATTGGTTTTAATGGAGCCGGAAAATCAACGATTTTTGAGGCAATAGCTTGGGGGATATATGGTCCTGTAGCTACCAGAACACCGGCAAATCAAATAAAACGTGAAAATGCAGAACATTCAGATCCTTGTAGAGTTGAGATTGAATTTATCTTTGGAGACGACACATATAAGGTAGTACGTGAGATGATTGGAAAAAGTCTAACAGCTTCTGCATCTGTAACAGTAAACGGAAAATTAGTGGCAAATAGGGCTGAAGCAGTAAGTAAATTTATTCAAAAAAAGCTGGGAATGGATTTTAAATCGTTTTACACATATGTGAGAAAACTTAGGTGAATGAATGAAAAATAAAACCAATAGTACTTGTCGTTCTTGTTTGTTTTTAGCAATTAGTTATCTTGGTATTGGTTTAATATCTTTATTTTTAGGAATATTCTGCTTATACAATCAAGAGACATTTATAGATATTATGTTTCTGTGGGGACCAAGTGGAATGCTTTTTCCTGTTGATATTCCCACATTAGTTACTATCCTATTCCTTTGGTTTATTCTATCAATTATTGCATTCTTTGGAATTTATTATCGAAAAAAATATGGTAGGATTATTGGTGTTGTTGATTGTAGTGTTGCTTTAATAACAAGTTCTTTTTTTTATTGGGGCGGTATTGGTTTAATATTTTTATCAATTTTTACAATTTTATTGATTATAACTGGAATTCATTGGAGAAAATTATGAAAAAAATCTTAATAATTGGATCTATACTCTTAGTAATTACCGTTTCATTAAGTGGTTGTACAGAACAACAAAACTCTGATACAAGTGTAAAAGATACCGATGGGGATGGATATAATAATGATGTAGATGCATTTCCTAATGATCCAGGTGAGTGGAAAGATAGTGATAATGATGGTGTTGGCGACAATGGAGATGCGTTCCCAAACAACAAATATGAGCAATATGATAGTGACAATGATGGTGTGGGAAATAATGCCGATGCTTTCCCTTATGATTCCACGCAATGGATAGATAGGGATGGAGATGGCCATGGTGATAATCCCAATGGAAAAGATCCTGATGATTTTCCTGATGACCCTAGTGAATGGAGAGACAGTGATATTGATGGAATAGGAGACAATAAAGATATTTATGATGATGGAAATGCGGGTATAACAATTAAGATAACTAAATTTCAGAGTTATGGATCAGATACAAATGAAGATGGTGGGTTACCCGATCCAATGTTTTCTGTTTATGGTGAGGCAAGACCCGATCCAAATAAATTAGGCGAATCATTTAGTAGTGATATGACTGATGCATTTGTTAATCAACAAATAATATATGATCCACTAATGTATACTGTTGACATTCCTGATGATACTTATTCTTTATATGTTTCAGTAGATGTAATGGATGGGGTTTGGAATAGTAATGTAAATAGTTATGTAATTGATGAGTATATTGATCTCAGTGGTGATGATGCTACAGTAGGAGCTACTTCAGCTCACCAAACTAGTTCTGGTTCATTAAGACCTAGAACTACTTCATATTTTTCTTTTACTGATGATGGAAGATTAGATTATGTTGAAGGTGAAATAGATGGATATATAGAATGGGAGATTAAAATAGGAGAGGTTTGAAATATGATTGTTATTACAACAAATACCATAGGGGAATGAAAATTGCTAAAACAATAAATGCAATAGAGGAAAAAAGTAATATGGTGTCTCTAAATGCAAGAGAAAGTGCAAGGAGAAACTTGGAGAAAAAAGCAGAGGAGATAGGCGCAAACGCAATTATAGATTTTAAGATAAGACAGATACCTCTTACTGGGGTTGCTCACGCTTCAGGAGCTGCCGTTATTGTAGAGGAAATATGAAACGCTTTCTGGTACTTGGAATAGCTGGTCTACTATTGGCTATTTGAGCAGTAGGGAGAAATAATAAAATGAGTGAAGAAAAATGCAAAGTTTGTGGCAATCAACTAATTTATACAGACGAGAAAACTGCAAATGTATGCCGCAATCCCAAATGCTCTAGATATTTCAAAATTCCTTCAGAATGGTAATGTATGATAAAGAGAAAATGAACAAAATGGATAAAAAATTAATAATAATTGGAATTGCTGCTCTGCTTTTGGCTGTTGGTTTTAGTGGATGCGAACAACAATCTATAGAAAAAGAAGAACCAGAATCATCCACAGTAACAATAAATGCTAATCCATCAGCAGGTATCATACCATTGACTGTATCCTTTACAAGTTCGTGTGATGATACCGATAGTAAGATTATATCTTATCATTGGGATTTTGGAGATGGCAATACAAGTACTGAAACAAACCCAACACATACTTTTCAAAATTATGGAACATACACTGTTATATTAACCACTACTGATGGTAATACAACTAATTCTGATTCCATATCTATACATATTCAAACAGAGGACGCACAATTTCGTAGTTGGATTAAAAGTACTTTTAGCGATATAGCATGGCATATGGAGCAGCGGTTAAATGCACATATTGATGCTATCGGAAGCGGAGATTATGAGATGCATAAGTATTGGGCTGAACGTGAAAAAAAACAATATGAAGAGGCATTATTAGAACTAGATGATTTTAAACTAAGCAGTAGTTGCGAAAGCATAAGAGATGATTTGGGGCTCGCATTTGAAAACTATATTATCGCAATGGCATGCTATATGCGAGGTGATAGGAGTACGGGTGGTTACTATGAAGATATTGGCACAGATTATGCCGAGGAAGCCGCAAGAAAACTTGGTTAGTAAAAAGGAGAAAAATGGAGAGGATTGGTGATGAATAAAAATCTCCTAGATAATTGTTATGAAATTGTAGATTTGTAGGAGAAAATATGAGGAAATGTTGCGAGTGTGGGAAAGATATTGGCATTATAGGTAGCTACGACCATCCAATTGAGGGAGAAAATAAAACTGTATGTAAATCGTGTTATGATAAGCTAAAGCCGATTGAAGAAAAAAAGCCTGTGGTAAGAGCAAAAAAAGAAACACCTACTGTCGAGAATAAAAGAATAATAAAATTAAGGCAGATAGGTTCGGTAGTAATAGTAATTGGTATTATATTGCTCCTTTTTGGTTTGACTACAGAAAATTGGATTCGTACTGAAGTAGTCCATGCTTTTTTACCTGGAGGTAACCTTGATTTTTGGACATTTCTAAAGAATTTTAGAGAGGCAAGTATACCTATTTCTATTATTTTCATAGTACTCGGCATCATATTTTTAGCTGCCCCTGCTTTTATGAGCATTGAAATTGATAAGTGTAAAAAGGAAGGAAGTAAGAAAGAAGAAGATGCCCTAGAAATATTAAACATAAGATATGCTAAAGGCGAAATAACAAAAGAAGAATATGAACAGATGAAGAAAGATTTAGAGAAAGAAAATGAATAAAAATTTCATAATACTCGGAATAGTTGTTTTACTTTTTGCTGTTGGGTTGAGTGGATGTAATGAACAAACAGGAAATTATCAAACTAATAAACCCGAACCAAAATTTATAGGAGTAACTGATACATATTATGGTACAACTAAAATTGAAATTATAACCGAAGGTTTCGATAGATATGAAATTCATGATATAAAAATCGGAGATTCAATATATTCTATATATGTAGATTCTGACGATTATTACAACCCAGATTCAACTTATTATGTATTAATAGGATTAGATATTCATCATGTTGGCAAGACTATAATTTTCAGATTAGAAAAATATCATGAATGGTATCTCTTATCATCTTATGAGGTACTTGATTAGAGCACCACTACAGCGCTAAGTGTAAAGTTCAGCTTCATAGATTAATCGGAAGTGGATAAAATGGATAAAAAAATGAATAAACAACTTGTGGTCGGTATATCTGTTCTGCTTATTGTCCTTGGATTAGGTGGTTGTACGTATCAACAATCATCTGTCGAAGAAGAACAAAACATTGAAACTAAAATTGTAGGAGAATGGATTACTCGATATAGTACTCCTCCGCAGTATAAATACATTTTTTATGAAAACGGAACTTTGGAGACGATAGGTGAGGGAAGTAGAAATCAGCGTAACTGGTATATGGAGAATAAAATCTATTTATATATTTATGATGATGAAGGTGGTGTTGCAAAATACTGGTGTGAAATGACAGAACTGCCCCAACGCAATGATTTGCTTTATCTACATGTTATATATAGCTCTGGATATTCTTTTTCTTTGGAAAGAATCTCGTGATTAAATAGACCCCACACCTCGACTATTTTTGTCTCCTCATTCAATTTGTAAAGGTATTAACAAGGCAGAGATTTGTTAACGGTGCAAAAACCATAAATCCTCCCGAGAACCTACTCGTATTAGTGATTTATTAAACCACTATCTTTTCGTCTCTATTATCTCCTCTGCCTCCGGTACGAAATCATACAACTTTTCAATTTCAGGGTTCAACTTGCCGCTGTTGGCTATGGGAAAAACCACGTTAGACAACGATGGGTCACCACGAAAGAAATCCTTGTATGTAACTCGAAGCTTTTCGTAATATTTTCTTGCCGTAATACTGTCTGGAGCGGAAAACTTTATAAAACAATCATATTCCCTATCCACATAGAATACATCTATTATACGCACCTTCATTTTATCAGGGTCTTCCGTAGTCAATCTTCTTATTAAAAGATCTACAAATTCTTTAGATATAGGTTGAATTCTAAATTGTGCTATGTAGAGAATATGGTTTAGCTTACTCTCGTCGACGACAGCCGTGTACCCCCAGATAATGTGATCATCCTCTAACTATTTCTTTCTTCGCAATACCCTCTTTCGATATGTACCGAGCTTTTTCGCAAGTTTATTAACAGTTATGGTAGAGTTCTCTAATAAGTGTTTCAACAGTTCCATCTTCAAGTTATTTTTTACCATTTTTTCTCCCTCTCTGCATTTATTGGTTTTTAGACTTTCCCACTCTTGTCCTTATTAGTTTGCATGCATTGCCCCATGATACTTGTTCATTTCTTAGATTTCTTCTTTACAGGGGCTTCATCGTCAACGAGATAAAGATCCTTCTTCAATGCCTCAATCTTCTTATCTTTGAAGTTTTGAACGATTTCTTTGATTGACAACACAAATTCCTTGGGGAGTTTATCCTCGTATTTTTTGACGTAATAGCTTACTAAATCCAATGCATTCTCGAAGCCACGGTTGTATTCATCTTCTACCATTCTTATCACCTTATTCTTTCTACCATATTAATATATTGTCTATATTATTATTTGTAGTATATATAATTTACTGTAAATGCCTTCAGGTAGAGCGTATAAAAAAAGTATTTATAGTGATTACGGAATGTAGAGGAATGGATGCACTTGATGAAAAATGACAACAGAGAGAAAAGGAGTTATCGTCAAAAGGTAAAGTGCCCCAAGTGCAGACATATTTTCAAAACAAGGAGCAGGGCTGCCTGGGTTTGTTGTAGTTACTGCGCGACTCTGTTTAAGAGGCTGGAAAACATCACCGAGGAAAAAGCAGGTACTGTGGAGAAGAGGATCTATCGTCAACGGGTAAAATGCCCTGCATGTGGTTATGTTTTCAAAACGAGAACTAGAGCCCCTATGGTTACTTGTAGTGTGTGTCGGCGGAAATTCAAACGAAAAGAAAACATCATAACAAGGAGAAATAATAAAAATTTAAATCAAATTTAGCCTAATTGTTCCGCTGCTAAGCATTGATATCTCTAACCTCTACTCCTAGTTTATAATACTAAATATTGATATCTCTAACCTCTACTCCTAATATATAATAGTTATAATATTGGATACAAATTATAGATATTACAAATCACTACTTACTATTACTTACTATTAAGTCAACAGAGAATTAAGAGCGGAGGGTCAAGGTTTTATAGCTGACGAAAACAACCTCTTCACTTACGCTTGATACCTTTTCAGATTTCTGTTGGTTTGTTGACTTGCTTTGACTTGCTATTACTAACATAGAATAAAAAGGCTACTTGAAAAAGCTGCATGAGATCAAAGGGAACAAAGGATGTGGCAAAGTAAAGGAGATATATGTTGTTTGTAGGTATTAAAAGCTCCTTTGTGTTCTTAGAATCTCATAGCACATTTTGGCTACTTTGTATTATGAGCTAAGGATTTTCTCTATTTCGAGTAAAAACGCAGCGATCTTCCTCCCTTTAGGAGTAAGGGCCCAGACGAGGGCATCTTGCGGTTCATCATATTGTTTTTTAATCAAGCTATATTCTTTGAGTTTTTTCACAACGGTATAGAAGGTGTCTGCACTGGGAGAAATGGATTTTATAAGATGTGTCGGTCGTTTATCCCCCTCTTTTAAGAGAACCATTAGGGTTTCTAAAGTTCCCCTTGTTTTCTCTAATTCAACAAACTCCATGTTTATATATGCGTGCACATCATAAATCAATTTTTCTACGAAAAATCGTTTTATAAGTGGAAAATCTCTTATAGTTGGGAAAATCTTTTACAATTAGGAAAATCAGAAAGCTTTATATATAACCTATATATATAGTAATTGTGAATAAATAACCTGGAAAAACACTTCATAGGGGGGGTTTCGGATTTTCC
>JAUXAU010000112.1 GCA_030619765.1 Thermoplasmatota archaeon | reverse complement strand
AACAGTAACATTCTCGCTTTTGTTATTCATTATCTCTACTGTGATGCCAAACCCAATGTCATTTCCAAAAAAACTAGCATATATATTAACGTCTACATCATCATTAAGCTTTGTAGCTTCTGTTAAAGATACCGTAGTTATTAAAAACAGCAAACTAACAATAATTCCAATGGTTTTATTATCCATTCTTTCTAGCCTCCCTTATGGATTCTAATAGTTAGTTTGATATATAAATGCTACCCTCTATCACAGATTCTTCTGGCTAAAAACCAAATTGGCAGTAAATATTAGTTTAATCTATAATAGGCAGAAACAATCCCCTCTAACGCATTTACTTTTAAACTCACATATGATTATAGAGAAAGATAAGGTGAAATGATGCGGCATTTTTGCGCTCGTTGCAACAAGCTATTTGACGAGAAAGATATGATCCTTAATGTTTATCATGACGGGGAGGATTGGTATTGTAAGCCATGTAACAGTGTTATAGTTGATAGAGCGCAGGATTTCCAAAAAAAGTTAGAAGAATATGAAGATAAGGTGAAATGATGGATTATCAAAAAATGAAGGATTATGAAAGCAAAATCACGCTTTTACTTGATAACAAAAGAAAAGGAAAAATAACAGATAAAGAACATAGGAAACAAACAGAAACTCTTATGCAAGAAGCAAAAAAGAACCTTAACGATGATGAAATAAAGATGCTAATAAATTATTTGCAAAAAAGCACAAATGATATTTATAAAAGGATTCGGGGAAACGAAGAATAACAAGCAGAAATAACCCACAGTCGCAGGTTTTCCATTTAAACGTTTGAAATCGTACATAGACATAGGCAAATTCATAAAAACTTTCTTTTTTAGTATAATACCATTACTTTGCCTTAAAATGGCTTAGATATGTATATATGCTTGGATATTCAGAAATGTATATTTACTTTAGGGCTTTGACCTAAAAGTCTAAAACAACAGGAGAAACACTATCTACTGCCAATTTGGTTTTTAACCAAAAGAATCTATAAGGTTATAACAATGTAGAGATTAAAACAGTAAAATAAAGATTATTTTCTAATTCTCACCATAGCTGCTCTTGCCGATTCTCTATTGTATTCCTTATCATCGTTTTTCCTAATTGTTTCTAGAATTGGTAGTGCTCTTTTATCGCCTATTTTACCTAATGTCGTAATAGAATATTGTCTAATTTGAGGATATGTATCATTTAATAAATCTATCAAATAAGGTACAGACTCATATATTTCAGGTTTCAACTTACATAATCTACCTAAAGCTGATGCAGCTATTCTTCTTTCATTATAATTCTTACTTTTTGTATATGAAATAAGTTTTGGAATATCTGCTTTATCGCCTCTTATTCCCATATCAACTATCGGATTTGAAGATTTTAAATTAGAAGGTTCTTCATTTTTTTTATCAGACAATATTGAAAACCTCTGATATTTTCCACAGTATGGACAATAATCAAAATCATCTTGAATTTCTTTCTTACAAGAATTGCAATTTATTATTTCATTTCGGTTTAGGTTTAATATTAGAAAATTGGAGCGATCTAAAAATTCACCTGGTATCTCACTAATAAATTCAGATTCGTTACCAACTTCACTTATTAAAAAAAGTTCATCCTTTGCCCTAGTTAATGCTACATAAAAAAGTCTTCTTTCCTCTTCCATACGAAGATCGTAATCACTCGGTCTAATGACTTGAAATATCCTATCGTCATCTCTTACATCAGGGAACCCCATGAAACCTCTTGTAAGCCCTATGATAAATACTATCTTAGCTTCCAATCCTTTTGCTTGATGAATAGTTGTCAACCGAATTCTCTTTTTTTCTAATTCAAAATAATATCTTTCAAAAGCATCGGATTTTCTGGTTCTAGTCAATACAAGAATATCCTCTTTCTCATATCCCATATTTAGTAGTCTTTTTACATTATTGACTACTGTATCAACGCCATCTTCTATTTCTAATTCAGCACAGTATAGATATATTTTTTTACCACTTTTATTAAAAGATCTGATTTCCTTATCTATCTTGAATTTGTTATTTTTAATAACCTCATTGGAAGCATTTACAATCGTATTATTACTTCTATAATTCAAATCCAACTTGATCGTCTTTGGATTTTCAAAGAACCTTTCAAAATTAACAATATATTCGACATTTGATCCTCTGAAACCATAAATACTCTGCCAATCATCACCAACACAAAAAAGCTGGTTTTCTTCAGTTAAAAAATGTTTTAATAATTTTACCTGTACTGTATTGACATCCTGAAATTCATCAACCAAAACATACTTGAATCGCTTTTGATAGGCACGTTCAGCATTATGATTATTTTTAAGAAATGAAACCGTTCTAATTAAAAGATCATTAAAATCAAGATAAGAACGATCAATGCAATATCTCTTATATCCATAAAATATTGGTTTTCCAAGCTCATAAAAATCTCTTACACGAGCATGAGGATCTTTTTGTGCAGAAATATATACACTATTATAATTTCTATTCTCAACTTTTATCTTATCTATCATTTTTAGTATATCCAAAACAAAACGTCTGCGATATTTTTCATATCCTTTAAATTCCTCTGCAAAATCTAATGGAGAAATATCCTTTAGAGATTTATCTATTCGGGAAAAAACTATACCATCCATTATTTTATTGAATCTATTGCTATCGTGAGTCGCATGTTCGAATATTTTTATATAATTCTGTCCAGCCTCCTCCATTTCTCTTTCTTTATCTTCAATAGGATAACTTTTACTGCTTACAAGTTCTAGATATAGATTTGCCTCTTTAACAATAAAATCAGGTTGCATCTCAAATGTTCCAGGAGCAATCAATGGTTCATACACATATTCAAGATGGTGTCTGTATAACCAATCAGCAGCATCTCGCTCTAATTTTGATGCAACACGATCTCCTTTAAGCGTTGTATATGGTTTTTGATATAAAGTGATGCCTTTCTTATGCATCTTAAGATTAAATTCGTCTACGTAATAATCTAAAATATATCTTTTCAATTTAAGAAGATACTCAGGATCTTCACAGATTTTTAAAATTATATTATTAATGATTTCTTCAGGTGTTTCTCTTGCTTTCTGCCTGGAATCTAACTCTGTATCATATGTTTTATCCATCAAAATCTTGAATTTAGTGTCAAATTCTTCTCCACCACGTCTCCTGAGAAGCTGATTACATAGACCATGAAAAGTTTTAACTGAAATGTTAGAAAGCCAAGGATACTTTTTAACATATTTTCTCCGTTCCTCATTTTTTCCTTCTTTTGATAACTTTTTATTAAAGATGATTTTTTTATATTCTCCATCTTTATCAGCTGAAAGAATCAAACGGTCTATCATTTCATTGGCTGCATTTTTTGTAAAAGTAATTGCAAGTATGTTTCTTGGATTAACATGTTTCTCTGAGATTAGGTACAATACTTTTTGTATTAGTGTTTTAGTCTTTCCAGAACCAGCACCTGCTAGTACCAATAAACGTTTTTCCTCACTTAATACTGCGTCTCTCTGTTTTTGATTTAACTCAGAGATCGCTGGACTTGATTTTTCAAATAATTCATCAACTTGATTCTCAACAGGTTCTGAAAAAAAACGTTTCGATTTTCTAGATCTCAGGAACATTGGTTTCAATATTCAACGTAGTTATATAAATTATATGATTTTCAATCCTATAATCTATTACCTTATATTTTGCAAGTTCTAAAACAGTTTTTTCCTATTGCCTATTCCATTATGCCTTCAAAACGATTTACAGTATTCTCATCTGATATTTTGTCTCCCATAATCCAAAGTTTTTTTCCATCAGCAGAGAATTTAGTGGTGTAATCTTTTAGTATGCGAAAAACAAGCTTATCGGTATGATGTTCTATACTCATCAGAGTTAGGTAATATGGAAAGACAATATTACCATCAAATTCAATTCTTCTAACATCTTTTCCCTTTGTTGGATTAGTTTTATCTTTATCTTTTACGATTTCAACTATCATTTTTCCTCCTCCAAATCTACAATTTCACAACATATTTTCCTATAAAAACATATCTTATATGACATATAATGCAGTTTTTAGCGTTGCTTATGCTGAAAATCTAAAAAACATTAAATGATTTTAATAGAGCTACAGATGAAACAATAGCTAATAAAATTGTAAAAAATATTATTAGTTTATTATGAAATTTTTGTGATTTTATAAAACGAGCTTGATTAATAGCATTCTCACCTGTAATATAAAATTCAAACCCACTTGGAAAAGTAGTTGTTTTTCTATGATGCCAGTCACATTTTTTAAATCTTGATTCATCACATGTTCCTTTAAAAATAATGCATTCATCGTTACCCTTTATGTTATGATAAAAAATACAATCATTTTCCTTCATTTCCACCATACCTCCTCCAAACTACAGTTTCACAACATCTCTAAAAAGTAAGAAGAGGTGTTTATTCATATATACTCCCAATCGGATGTATTAATTGTTCGGTTTAATGGCATGTATGTTCCTGTGTTCGTTATTTTTAAGTCCCTATTGCTCCGATATGCAGAAATGCTCATCTCATTGTATTCAGGTTGCATATCGTTTATTAAAACCGCTTCAATATCATTTACTAATTTTTCTGATATTATCCTTCCTTCGGGTAGAATTATATTACCAAACCTTACTACAATACCCGCTTTACCATACTGGTCAACGAGTATGTCCCAATATTTATGATTTGAACTATTCAATCTATCAGCACACCATTGCCTATATGCCTTACCAATATACAATATCTTATATTTCATCTCGCCACGATATCTTCTTGCTCTAAGAATCATATAAAGATGGTCATTGAATCTATCCTCATAGTCGTATATATCATAGACATCTTTTGACCATGAAACTTTTACTGGATATATATTAGTCATTGTCTCCCTCCAAATCTACAATTTCAATCTGCACAATATAATGTAATTTCATAAAACTCATTTTTATATTTTACATTATTGCACTGACTAAGAAATATATTTGCTCTGTTATACTCTTCTCTAGGAACACTCATGCAAGTCATATTACCAGTGATATTACATTCAATGATTACTTCTTTTAAATGAGGATATGACTTAAGATATTCATCTGATAATGTATAATAACCTTCAGGTTTAACATCTAATTTTTCAGCACAAAAACCTTGGTCTGGATTAACGCATCCACTCAATCCAACTGCCAAGAGCAGAACAACTATTCCAATTATTACTAACTGCTTTTTCAGAATCTTTTTACCTCCATTTCCCATTTTTGCAACATTCCCCTTATATAAAAACCCTTACTGCCCTGTTTTTCTTCGTTTCCACAAAACAATGATCAAAAGGATCAGACTCACACCCGCAACCATTCGCAAATACGTTTCAAACCACATGTTAATGTATACCAATGATAGTACTGCAAAAAGAAGCATGGTAATAGTCAAAATGATTTGCAGCAGTTTCATATCCTGCATTTTTCCACATCACTTGGAATATCTACCACCTTTATAACCCTACTTTTAACCCACATGTCACCAAAAACGTCTACGTTTCCTCCTAGGTTTACTCTTTCGCATTTTTAACTCTATTTTTGAATGATAAGGACGACTCATTACACCTAGATTCTTCTTTCTAAAATTCATTTTATTACCATCTCGATGATGAACTACCTCATGGCTTCTTAATTGGTCTACCTATTTTCTTTTCGGCTACAGCCCTATGAACTAACTTTTTACTACCTTTGAATCTTGCATAGCCTTTCTTATCTTTATATATTCTAGTCATTTTGCCTCCTCCAAATCTACAATTTCATAACTATCAAGTGATGATTATTCACCTTTCTTTATCTTTTTTCTCTTCTGAATACTATAACACTTGCTACACAATCCTTTCACCCTGGCTAAATTGTTACACCCAGATACGCTACAGAGTTTCCCTTTATTGTCGTAGTATTTCATTTTCTCCATGAACCTATAAAAATTATTAGCCAAAGAGTTGCAATTAACAAAGAAGATGTTACTGAAATCCATAATCCTAAAGAACCAAAGACCATAGCCATCAGATAGTTTCCAAATGCAGTTGGACCAGCAGTCAAGAGATTCAATCTAGTTTTTTTCTTTAGTACATCTATAACTTGTGGGATTGTAACTATCACAAACATGTAGATGATTAACGTTATTGCATAATCTTGCCACATAATTTTATTTGTCTTTTCCTCCCTACTATCTACATCTTGTATAGAGTAATTCCCTTATAAAATCTGTTTTCAAATTCTTAAAATATATTTTCTACAGTTATTTCCTTTGAATATTTTTAGATACCAATTCCTTAAACAAGTTCTCTTCACTCTTATCTTTAAAAACACGTTTTGGAATAAGTGCAAAGTGTCTTTTTCGTTTAAAATATAAATGATGGTTTCGATTCAATGACTCCACTTTGAAAAAGTGAAGTCTCTAAACATTGAATCGAGTGGAGTGAAATCTCCAATTTCCTAAACGTTGGATTGTCGACCCAATCACAGTAAAAGAACAACGCAAGATAGAACA
>JAUXAU010000093.1 GCA_030619765.1 Thermoplasmatota archaeon | reverse complement strand
GGATTTAATAAGGTTG
Source organism: Thermoplasmatota archaeon (assembly GCA_030619765.1). Classification (GTDB taxonomy): domain Archaea; phylum Thermoplasmatota; class E2; order DHVEG-1; family DHVEG-1; genus JAGLML01. Next base: position 10,536 of record JAUXAU010000093.1, on the reverse strand, counting down.
GAATTCCTCTACGCACCCATAATTATGGTGCCCGCAGGATGGAGATTTTTGATAACTCATTATACATCGGAACCGCCTCAGTACCGCCGTTTGGATTAAAGATAAATGGTAAAAATATACTTTTTACAAACATCTTTTTAGAATCAATGGGCACTGGCTGTGAAATTTGGAGATTTGATGGATCTGATTTTACAAAAATTGTTGGGAGGAGATTATCTAGCAACAAAAACAGCCATTCTGGTTTTGGAGATTGGACGAATGCGTATATTTGGTCTCTAAAGGCATATGACGATCATTTGTTTGCAGGTACTTGGAATCCAGGTAGATTCCTTGTAAATATTACTATCAAATTAACATATCCAATCTTTAACCTTTCTTTTACGACTGATAAGAGCCAACGTACCCATGGTGCAGGATGTGAGGTTTGGTTTACTGATAATGGAGATAATTGGTATCAGATGGTCGGAGATGAAGTACATGACGAATCTTCCCTGTGGCCAGGGAATGGTTTTGGAGATGACAATAATATTGGTGGAAGAGCCCTTATAACTTATCATGATTTTTTATATCTTGGAATTACGAATACCGCTGATGGATGTGAATTATGGAAATTTGATGGTTCTAGTTATCCTAGTACACAAGCTAATAACAAATCAGAAAAATAAATATCGTCCGGTTAGGAAAACAAATGTTGTGATCGATGTAGAAATAATTATTCCAATAAAAATTAGTAGAATAGAACTATAAAACTTCAAATCAAAAAGGTATGCAATCAAAGTACCAAGTCCAGCACCAGTAAAAGGCAATGGCACAATAACGAAAAATAATAGCGCGAGATTTTCATATCTCTGTATTTTTTTGTCTGCCCGTTTTCTTATCTTGGGAAATATCGAGTCAATGGCTTTTTTCCATGATGGATATTGCTTTAAATACTGCTCAATTGACCGTAAAAACAAGAGACCAAATGGAACAAGTATTATATTCCCTGCTATTGCTATTGGAAAAGCCTGCCACCATCCCCACCCAAATTTATATATCGCAAAAGGGACAACATATCGAGATTCAATCCCAGGTATCATTGATAAAATAAATATTTGTAGCCATTCTGGAAATAGATCGATCATCTCTTTTTCTCCTTTGTGATAGTTATGGAGTATTATATATTTATTTATCATCCCCTTTAGTTCTCTAAACCTATGTTTTCTCCTACTGTAACGTGGTGTCGAGTGAGTACAAAATGAAATCAATCCTCTAAACTTTTGTAACAGATGTTGCAATAAAATTCTTATCGAAAGTTTTAAATCTAGATAATATATATCTATTCCACCAAATTTTTATTATTTGGAGGAACGGAGGTAAAAAATGAAAAAGAAATTGTTAGGTATTTTTGTATGCATGCTGTTGATTGCAACTGCGATACCCGCAGTAGGGACCATGAATGAAGTAAAAGAAGGACAAAACGCACCTGCATTTATTAAAAATCAAGAAGTCTTTAAAGGAAATGTTCGCCCCTTACATGACCTTGAAGTTGATTGGGATCGTTTATATGGTGGAGTTAATGAGGATCTTTTTCGAAATGTAAAACAGACCAATGACGGTGGTTACATTGCAGTAGGGGTATGGAACGGTACATGGAACCCGCCGCAATCTGGATCTCATTGGCTTGTTAAGTTTGATGATACTGGAGATGAAGAGTGGAATGCAACTGCACTTCCTAATTCTACTCTTTGGCCTCGTTGCTATATTGTTGAACAAACAAGTGATGGAGGATATGTTACTGCTGGATGCCATGAAGATACTGCAGGATTTGGTTATAACAGATGTATTTGGAAGGTCGATGAAGATGGAAATACTGAATGGCTAAAGGTTTATGATGATCCATTATATGGTTATCATATGTGTATCCAAGAAACAGATGATGGTGGATACATTGTCAGTGGTGAAATAGACGTTGCCCCGGGAGATTGGGATGTATTTCTGATGAAAACTGATTCAGCGGGAAATGTTGAATGGCAAAAGATACACAAATATGGTACATATGGCGACAATGCCTATGCTGTAAGACAGACGACATCTGATGGAGGCTATATTCTATGCGGAAGATTAGAAACAAGTAGTTCAGAAGCAGATCTCCTTGTTATAAAAACAGATTCTAATGGAAACATATTATGGGATAATACATACGGGGGCGAAGAATGGGACTGGACTCAATCTAATGATATATTACTCGCTAGCGATGGTGGCTACTATTTCTTAGGTGAAACAGCTTCATTTGGTGCGGGATCTCGAGATATATGGTTAGTCAAAACTGATGCAGATGGAAATATGGAATGGAATAAAACATTTGGTGGAAAAGATTGGGAAATGTGCGGAGGTATGGATTTTACAGAAGACGATGGAATCATCATCACAGGAACATTTGATGCTTTTGGTTTTACGTCACCAAAGAGTGAAGGCATAGTTATAAAAACTGATGAAGATGGTATTTTAGAATGGCAACAGACATTTGGGGATGAAGAAATCGATCAATTACAAGGCGTATGTTCAACAAGTGATGGAGGCTACATTGTTGCAGGTAATAGAGATTCTACAGGTACATCTGGATTCGGATTATATGATGGCTGGTTAATTAAAATAAAAGCTTTTGAGAATAATCCTCCTGATAAACCAGATAAACCATCTGGTCAGAAAAAGGTTACTGGCGGAGTAGTATACACTTATAATAGCAAAGCATCTGACATTGATGGAGATCAGATTTACTATCTGTGGGATTGGGATGACGGTAGTTTCAGTGAATGGCTAGGGCCTTATAATTCAGGCGAGGTTTGTGAGGCGGAAAATCATTGGGAAGAGGGAGGCAAGTATAATGTTAAAGTTATGGCTAAAGATGAACATGGTGCAGAAAGCGTATGGTCAGATGGATTAATATTTAGTATACCAAGAAACAACGTATTCAATTACAACTTTAATCTGCTAGAGTGGCTGTTTGAACGATTTCCAAATGCATTCCCGATACTACGACACCTGCTAGGAGTATAAAAAAAGACTAAAACTAATCTCTCCTTTCTTTCTTTTTTTGATTCCATAGAGCATGATTAAACCCTCTAACGCATTTTCTTTGTTTTTTGGTATAATACCTTAAATAAACTTATATATACCTTCTTTATTATAAAATTCAAGGAGGAAAACAATTATGAAAAAGAAAATAAGAAATTTTTTTGAGACAGGCATGATTCTAGCGATTGTGCTTGCCTTTGTAATGCCAGGAGCAGCAACAATAACAAAACCATCATTATTAGAAGAAACCTTGGGAATTTCCGATGCCGAGTTTGAGTGGGTACCAGTTGATTCGAGTGGTTCACATACAATTGCGGGTAATGAGATCATACTGTTTGAGACTGGGCAGTTAGTAACACTGGAGATTCATGTCTCTGGTTGGTATCCTAATTTGTTGAAAGCCTTACAGGCAACCGTTGATTCGGCAGGATACTCAAATGGTGTAGGTGGAATATTAAATCCATTTGGTTGGCCAGGGTCACCTGAGGATGGATGTTTTATTACCACTAGTAGATCAGACTATATATTTTATGGTATGACCCAGCTCGATGCTGTGTATACAGGTGATCTTGGCTATATGTGGGGTGCAACGCTGCTTGCTGGTGGAAAGACAGATGATGGTCAAACTTACTATTTCGGTACGCTGATCCTTGAAGTTCCCACCAATGCAGATGGTACCTACACGATTGAGTTTTTGGCAGATGTTGGTAAAACCTTTATGAAGGACGATCTCGGGCAAAATATCTTACCTATCACCTTGTCACCTGCGTTGATTACAATTAACAAACCTCCAAACAAACCGGTTAAGCCATCAGGTCCAACAAATGGAAAAGCAGGGACATCTTACACGTATTCCTCAACCACTACAGATCCTAATGGAGATCAGGTGTATTACTGGTTTGACTGGGGAGACAATACTAGTAGTGGCTGGGTAGGACCATACGCCTCCAGCGCTCCAGGAAATGCAAGTCACACATGGACATTACAAGGTTCTTATAACATCCAAGTAAAATCCAAAGATGTTTATGGTGTGGAGAGCATTTGGTCAGATCCACTCAGTGTTAGCATGCCGAAAAACAAACCTCTCGATTTTAACTTTAATCTGTTAGAATGGCTGTTTGAACGGTTTCCAAATGCGTTCCCAATACTACGACACGCCTTAGGACTATAAAACTATCAAAAATCCTCTCTTTTCCTTTTTTAATTCCTTAAAATATTTACACAAAGCGGTTACTATCAACAATAGTTTAATATGTTATTGTTTAATACGGGAAATCTAGATTTTAACTAAATAACAATAAGGGGGTTACTATGACTGTTATCTTAAGTGGCACAGGACTGACCATTGAGAAAGTGGTTAGAATAGCTAGACATAATGAAAAAGTTAAGCTTCATCCTGATGCATTGAAACGCATTAAAGCATGCAGAGCGATGCTAGAAAAGAAAATCAAAACTCATGAAATAATGTACGGTGTGAATACAGGAGTAGGTGAACTTTCAGAAGTTGTATTAAATGATCATCAGCTCAACGATTTTCAGAAATATCTTATATATAATCACGCCGCAGGTATCGGTGATCCTGCCCCAATCGAGTACATACGAGGAGCAATGCTGAGTAGAATCAATGTTCATGCACATGGCAATTCGGCCTGTCGTCCTGAAATAACCCTTACTTTAGTAGAAATGCTGAACAAAGGTGTAACTCCTTATGTATGTCAGAAAGGCTCAGTAGGGGCAAGTGGTGATCTGGCTCCCATGTCTCAGATTGCATTGTTAATGATGGGTGAAGGTAAAGCTTACTATAAAGGCAAACTTCTTGAAGGTAAAGAAGCCATGGATAAAGCAGGAATTCCCCTTCCTGGTATAGAAGTAAGAGATGGATTGGCAATTATAAATGGTTCCAATTTACTCACGGCAATGAGCGCAATATTTCTTTATGATGCAAACAACTGGTTAAAACAGGCTGAAATCGCCGCTGCAATGTCTTTAGAAGCACTAAAAGCTAACATGAAACCGTATACTATAAAATTACATGAAGTACGCGGTTTTAAAGGTGCTGTGAGAAGTGCAAAAGCAATCTGTAAATTGATTGAGGGTAGTGATCTAAAAGAAGGAAAGATCAAATGTAAGGTACAGGATGCCTATTCAATGCGTTCTACATCCCAGGTGATTGGTGCTGTTCATGATGCGTTAGCATATGCACGTTCACAGGTTGAAATCGAATTGAACGGAGTAGGGGACAATCCTGTTTTTTTCCCTAAAGAAAACCTTCAATTATCAGGGGCTAACTTTCAGGGTACTCCAGTATCACTACCTATGGATATGGCAGGTGCTGCTATTACGATGGTGAGCGTCATGTCTGAAAGAAGAATGAACAGACTCAATAATCCTGCATTAAGTGTCGGATTGCCAGCATTTTTAACGAAGGGTGCGGGTATGTTTTCCGGACTCATGTTAAGCCAGTATACTGCCGATAGTCTGATCGTTGAACAGCGTATTCTTTCAAATCCAGCGTCTATTCAATCGATTCCCGCAGCTGCTGACCAAGAAGATTTCGTTTCCATGGGCATGAATACCGCCATTAAGAATTTTCAGATACTCGACAACGCCTACGGAATTTTAGGTATTGAATTCATGGCTGCTGCTCAGGCTTTGGATTTCCGTGATTATAGATTTGGTAAGGGCGTTACCAAGGCCAAAGAAATCGTACGAAAATATGTTAAATTTTTAGATGTCGATAGGCCACTCTATCCGGATCATACTAAGATGAAAGAACTGGTGAAATCCTGTGAAATACTTAAAGAAGTAGAAAAAACCGTCGGAAATCTGGATTAAAAGGATTTTTCAAAATCCTTAATTATTTTATCATTGGAGCATGCAGGTCTGTCTTCTTTATAACATCGATGGACTCTTTATATCCTGCATCAGCATGTCTCACAACACCTATTCCTGGATCAGTAGTAAACACTCGTTTTATTCGCTCATCAGTTTTTTTAGTTCCATCACAGACAACCACCATTCCAGCATGGGTAGACAGACCAATACCAACGCCCCCTCCGTTATGAATCTGCACGCTATCGGCACCAGCAGCACAATTCAACAACGCATTGAGTAATGGCCAATCTGCAACAGCATCGCTCTTATCTTTCATGTCCTCTGTCTCCCTATAAGGAGAAGCAACACTACCACTGTCTAAATGATCCCTGGTAATTGCAATTGGACCTATCTCTTTATCTCTAACCATCTTATTCATTGCGAGGGCAAATTTTTTTCTATCACCATATCCAAGCCAACAGACCCTAGCAGGCAGTCCCTCCCAAGGAAGATATTTTTCAGCAAGAGTAATCCAATTACACAACGTTTTATCTCGAGGGAACATCTCAAGAACCAATTTATCCGTCTTCAAAATATCGTCGGGATTACCAGATAATGCCAGCCATCGAAACGGTCCTCTACCTATACAAAGCATAGGTCGTACATATGCGAGTACGAAACCAGGGTAATCAAACGCGTTCTTCAGCCCAGCTTTCTTAGCCTGCCCACGAAGATTGTTACCGTAGTCAAAAACAACTGCCCCATCTCTCAAGAATTCTAACATAGCACTACAATGATCTTTCATACTTGTCATAGACTGCTTTATATATTCATCGGGATCCTCTTCTCTTAGTTTAAAAGCATCTTTTAAAGAATCACCGTAGTAACCAGCAGGAACGTAACCATTCAGCTCATCGTGTGCAGATGTCTGATCTGTTACCACATCGGGCTTAAACCCATTTTCAGCTAGTTGAGGGTGGGTATCAGCACAGTTTCCTAGCACACCAATTGAAAGTGGCTTTTCTTCTTGTTTTGCGGATATTGCCATCTTCACTGCCTCACCGATATCCTTTACTTTTTTATCGCAAAATCCTGCTTTTATTCTGCGGTCAATGCGTTGGTCATCACATTCAACAGCAATGCAAACCCCTTCGTTCATTTTAACAGCCAGTGGCTGGGCGCCTCCCATCCCACCCATACCTCCAGTAAGAACAATTTTACCTTTAAAACTGCCGTTGAAATGTTTTTTCGCGAGTGCAGCAAAGGTCTCATATGTCCCCTGGATGATGCCTTGGGTCCCAATGTAACACCAGGATCCAGCAGTCATCTGGCCATACATAATCAATCCCAGTTCTTCCAACTCATGGAATTTTTCCCATGTACTCCAATGAGGCACCAGGTTTGTATTCGCCATGAGTACTCTCGGTGAATTTTCCCATGTTCTAAAAACCGCTACAGGTTTACCAGATTGGACAACCATTGTTTCATCATCTTCGAGATTTTTTAGAGTTTCAACAATTTTATCATAACATTCCCAGTTACGTGCAGCCTTACCTGTACCGCCATATATAATTAATTCTTCGGGTATTTCGGCATTCTCAAGGTTATTCTCCAGCATACGTAAAATTGCTTCCTGGCTCCATCCCTTACACCTAAGCTTATTGCCTTTTTCAGCGGTTATAATTCTCCCCATAGAGATCACTTGTACAAACAAAGCCCATACTTAAAACTTTTTTTAAAAATCTACAGAAAAGGGAAGGATGGCTGGCCTCACTAGGAGGGGATGGGATGCACTCTAACAAAACAACAACTACCAGCCCAATTCCTTCCGCTTATAAATAGTAATAGCCCCTATATATGCTTTTCGCTTTAAATTAATGATATGCTTACTACATTACTGCCTCGTAGTATAATTTTCCCTAGTCTCCTCTTTGTTTCACCCTTGGTTTCTTCAACATCATCTAACACAAGATTCATATATTCGTCAAATCCCAAAAGTTTCCCTTCAATACTTCTACTGTCTTTTAACAGAAGAAGTAATTTTTGATTCACTGACTTTTCCAGGGTGTCTAACGGTAATGTCATAGAAGAGGATAAGGAAGATTCCCTTTTTAAATTATTCCCTTCCTTTTTGATTAGTCTGTAGAAAAAGAAGGAATAGGATATCCCCCAATTAAAAGGCTTGGATCACCAAAAAGAGTCCAGGTCTCCACGACTTGAGCATCAATCCATGAGTCACCAGATGTAGATATATTCCAATTTACTGGATACGTATCAATATACTCTGTTATCGCTGCAGTCCAAGTATCACCAATTACCTCTATGTTGTTCTGTCCATATTGTTTAAAAAACATTACTTCGATTTCGTTAAGTGCACCTTTAAATGAATCTTTGTCTTCCTTGGTAAAGCCCAGAGCGGAACAACCAATAGTTGCAATGGATCCCCCTCCGATTTTCCTTGTCATTCTCCAGCTCCAACATTCTAATGTTGCTTCTCCACGATTTCTTGCGGCTCTATTAAAAAATTTAAAGATTGACACATCAAACTGAGAGTTATGACAGCCACTAACAACACAAACTGGGTACTTATGATTGTTTCTTAGCTTATGCATCTTCTGTACGCTAAGTCCTGTGATAAATTTTTCATCATCCGGCGGATGGTTACCCCATGATTGAGGGTTACCATGGCCCACGAAATATACAAACCCACAACCATTACTTAATGCTTTGATAACGTCAGCTTGACCACTTAATGTCTCGTCTGAAGTGTAAAGTCTAATTGGATTAAAACCCGTCATGTTTTCTAGAGCTAATTCTGCATAGTACTCACCTTCATATCCTGTCCAATTTGAGTTATGCGACTCGAGATAGGTATCACCCGCGATTACAATCATGTCCTTAAACCATGCTTTATCATATGTAGTGGTCTCGTATTCTATGATCTTTTTAACCACAATTTTTACTTCAAGTTTATTTCTACAGGGAAGTCTTCCAACGGCAACATCTGGATACAGGTCTATATCTATGTCTTCTGCTTCCTTTCCATTAAACCACTCACCGAACAGACCGTCTCCATCAGAATCCCAACTCGAAAACTCTCCCTCAGTATCATAAATATCGGCATAATAAAGATCACTAATAATTTCAGATTCCCAGTTATTTCCCATATGAATATATCGTACTGGAAGATGCCATAAAGGCAGTTGCCCTTTTTTACCGCCAACCAGGAGAACATATTCTATTCCCCATTCTTCAAGAGCTGTTTTTATAAAATATTTGATTTTCTCTGCTTCATCTCTGCCATGCCAATACATCTGGTCATATACCTCTATCAATGTGACGAGCTTGGTTGCAATACCTAATTTTTCCTTATGAATGATAAGCGGTTTTAATTCTTCTTTAAATTTCGTTGGAGATATTATTAGAAGTTTGTAGGTAGAATATTCACTACTAATCGGTGTTTGATGCTTATCTACCAAAGTTTTTCTAATTTTTATATTTAATGCAGTAGTTGTTGGTACTACAGTTAGCCCAAAAAACAAAAGTACTGTTGCAAAAGCCAACATTTTTTTATAGGTATCATGTTTCATACTTTTCCCCTATCAGATTAATTGTTTTATCCACTTTAACATGCTCATAATAGGGTGAAGAATCATCAAAGACAAATACTGTATCGTCATTTTCCGCATCGTTAATTGCGGCTTGAATACTACTATAGTTCCCTGGTCCACTGCCACCGACATACAAGGTGTTACCTTCAAAGGACACAGTATATGTTTTTTCTCCTACGTTAGTCCCAGTTGATGGGATAATACTCATACCTACAAAACCAGAAGACACGAGTAACAGGACTATCAGTATTGGGATGACATGCTTCATCTTTGATGATTCCTCCTTAAAGACAATTTTTATTATTCATATGAAAGCACCTTCAATTAGGGCTGATAATAGGCTAAAATCGAAATAAACTCGGTTACTCCTCGATTTTCTGGGTTAGCATAGTAGCCGGGTGTGAATGCCAGGCCTATCGTTTCCTCACCAGTAAAGTTTTGAGAAGCACGAACAAATAATGACACTTGTATCGAATTATTTACATCCACCGTTACCCGGGGTGGAATGTTTACCTCCCAGTCACAGGGACCCTCGATAATCAGCATATCAACAACAGTTCTGCCGTTACCTAGATTTTCAATAGATATCGGTAATTCTACCACTTGCCCTGGTGGTGTCTGTAGAGTATCATTTTCTGGAGTCACCGATATCAAAGGTAAATAACCTGGTGTAAAAGAAATTTCAGAATCATGCTGTGTGGGATTTATCCAGGTAATTATACCTAAGGGGCCTAGTAAAGGCTCATGATGTGCCTCGAGTGAAATACGTCCATGGCTATAGGCAGGTGCACTTATATTCACAATTGATATAAATAAATTCGTTGTATCTGATTTAAAACTAGTACTAATCTCAGGATACACAATATCAGGGAGAATAATCACATCAGCCCATTCAGGTGTACTCTCAAATGATAAATGAATTGGCATATGAGACAATTTTTTCTTAATTATAGGTAAAAGTTTACCTGCTAATAAACCACGAATGGCGTAACTCACATTAACATGTACAAGTCTGTAACCACTCAATGGTTCAATCGACTCCCTTATATCATCT
>JAUXAU010000036.1 GCA_030619765.1 Thermoplasmatota archaeon | reverse complement strand
TGGTAAAAGTTTATGTTTCTCTCTTGTGATATTCTTTTACTATCACATTCACCAATAGTTGAACTCCGAGAGTTCACTCGATTCAATGTTTAGAGACCTCATTTTTTAAAATGGGGTCATTGAATCGAAACCATCATTTGATGTAATTAAGAAAAAGTTAGACGTGGTTAAAACAAGAGAACAATCCGTGGAAATATTAAATGACGCAATAGTTATATTGGATAAATATAATCTTCTCGGTGGATTAAGTATTGAGCAAGCCCGTAGATTAATTCTTGGAGAGTTTTATAGTAGTTTTTCTTCAATTTATAATTATGAGAGTAATGAGAATACCATGAATAATAACGGGGAAAATTTTAACTGTCTGATAGCTGGCAAATCTACAAGTATACGGCTTTTTTTTGGAAGACCGACAGTTCTAGGGAGAATAAGTGAAATACTATTGAGTGATGAGTTTTTACATTACATGGACTGGTTACAAATAACCTTTCCATTGTTCTATAGATTTGTCATTCTTCCTCCACTTATGTTAATATTTCTTCCTACAACGTTTATTGCTGTGTTTTTACCATCACTATATGATTCAAGAACAAATGGGAACATGACCTTTGGCAGTACTTTCCATATCCATGAAAGCAATGATGTAAATTCTCCATCAAAAGGATGGGTATGGACAGATGGATTAAATGGTGTTATAAAATGGGAGGAACCCGTCTATGGTCAAATAAAAACACTATACGGTGAGTGGGATGTAATGTATTATGATTACTATGTTGGTGCGGTAGATTTTAAGGGGATTAAACTTAGTTTTTATGGATTATCTAAATACACGTACTATGTAGGTTATGCTTCTCACGTTGCACTTGGTCCATCTTATTACTGAATTAGCAAATGAGATGAAAAATCCTGTTGCTGGCTAAAACTTAAATAAGATGTCACTTATGAAATATATGGGGAAAGGTATGAACAACCTCATCAAGAAAGGTTTAGTAGTTGGTGTTATACTCTTGTTCATTAGTGTGAGTGTTATTCCTTCTACTGGAAATAGGGTATTCTTTGATGACATAACTCCACCAGTTACAACTTGTACACTTAATCCACCTGAACCTAATGGTGAGAATGGTTGGTACGTCACAAACGTGAATGTGACGTTGAATGCTACTGATGATATGTCTGGTGTTAATGCAACATATTACAGAATAAACAATGGTGAGTGGGAGACTTATGAAGTTCCTTTTGTCATAAATGAATCTAACTATTATGTGATTGAGTATTATTCAGTTGACAATGAGGGCAATGTGGAAGATGTGAAATCAGCAAGTTTTAAGGTTGATTCAGTACCACCTGTTACTACAGCTCACGTCTCTTGGAATAGTATTCGGTTTACTGCTACCGATGATATGTCTGGAGTTAATTGGATAGAATTCAGAATTGACGGCGGATCTGTTCAAATTGGTAATTCATTCATAGTTGTCGTGGATGGGACTCATCAAGTGGATTTCCATTCTATCGATGTCGCAGGAAATGTAGAACCATGGAAATCTATTACGGTTACTTTTGATTGCACCCCGCCAACAATAGAGATAACTTGGGAGGTATTTGGTAATTTTATCTGTGGTTGGCAAGTCATATTTACAGCAACTTGCAGTGATGCTATAAGTGGTATGGATAGAGTTGAGTTCTATTTAAATGATGGATTATGTTTTACAGATGATACAGAACCCTTCGAGTGGATTATCGAATGGTCATCTGCTTTAAAGAGCTCTACACTTAAGGTTGTTGCGTATGACATTGCAGGGAATTCAGCTAATGCAACATTAAACCTTTCAGAGATTCAATCATACAACCCTATGTGGCTCCCTAGGTTATTGGAAAGGTTTCCTTTGTTGAATAACCTGATAAAACTGTTTATGGGGAGATGGAGAGTATGAATAATAAGATACTCCTTGGTAGTATCATAGCAATTGTAATACTAGTTCTGGTGTCGTTTACAGGTGTAGTTGGTTATCAAACTACTAAATCTTCTACTATCGCCAGAGCATCACCATTGTTTAAAGTTAGAACAAGTAGAGCGATAGACAAGGAAAGCAAGGAGCTGACTTGTGATTACGTTGGAAAAGGAGAAGAAATCAATATACCACTTCCAATAAGAGATAGTAGAAATGTATATTTGCAAAAAGCAATACGGATAATCAACAAAATGGATGAAGAAAGATATAATATATTATTAAAACAAGTTAAGAGCAGATTAGGAAATTACAATAATACTGAAATATTCATATCAAAATTAACAGAATCATTAGGAGAACTAAAGGAAAGCAAAAACCAGAATATGGATTTGACAAACCGTTGTGGACCAACTCTTGGTTTTGACATTATTGATTGCTCATGGTATTTTACTGCAGCAGAAGGTCCTCTTCTTGGTTTTGATTGTATCATGTTTATTTTAATTTTGATTCCAGGGTTCATTACAACTTTTATAATATTCTTTATTACATTTGGTGGATTTACTGGTTTTATTTGTTACCCACCAATGTAAAAATATTCTTATCACACATTCTTCTGGCTAAAAACCAAAATTGGCAGTAATTAGCACTTGCGTTATTCATTCCAAAATTTCCTTTTCTTTTCCCTCTTTTAATAATATGTTTACTACTACATTCTGGGCATTTCAGATTTTTCATTCTTCTATCATTACTATTATTTAATCCACAGCCTCAATAAATCTTTTACCCATGTTTCTTCAGACTATTACACTGATAAGAAAATTGATAAAATAATAGAGAGAGAAAAGGGGAGAAGAAATGTATAGGGAGGTTTCCTCTCTCAATTCTATTCTATAACAGTTTACACAAGTTTTATACTATTGATTTCACTGAGTGTCTCAAGATTATTCATCTTAATCATGCTATTAGAAATTGTGTAGAGAACATCGTCAATGTAGAGAGAGCGAGAGATGGAAGAAGAACCCCAATATCCGTAATAACCTGATTTAAGAATGTCCTCGTCATCTAGATGAGTTATTCGTCCCTTGTACTCAAAGCCATTTTCAAGGTTTAACTGATATACAAAAGCTCCCTGAAAGGTAAATTCACCATACATACTACCAGTGTAGTCATCATATTGCTCTTTGATTTCATCACTTATCTCAAAAAAGTTTACAGGAATTACCAATAATTCTTTTTCTCTGTCAAACAAAAAAGCTTTATGGTCATATAGAGCTGGACTATCTGTTCCACGATCTCCGATGATTATCTTTGCAACCTCTTTTGGATTCTTGAAATCACTGACATCAAACAATGCAATTTTGAGCCCTTGATACCAGGCAAAATCTAAGTTACGGGATTCTTTTAAAGAATCCAGTGCTTCAACGGTGTCCTTTCCAATACCAATGATATGATTCTCATCGTAAGGGTGCAGATAATCAGAATAACCGGGTATTTTCAGTTTACCAAGGATTTTTGGATCGTACGGATCAGATAAATCGAGTGTAAAGAACGGATCAATTTTCTTAAAGGTTACAAGATATGCTTTTCCGCCCATGAATCTTGCTGAATAGATTTGTTCACCAGGAGCGATTTCTTCTATTTCAGATACACGGTTCAAATCCCCATCGAGGATGTAGACATTGTTGCTAGATTTAACATCCTGGTCCCACACATTTCCAACTGTTGTTGCAATCCTGAAAAATCCATCATGCTCATCCATGGAGAATTGGTTCAAAACACGACCTGGGACTTCACCTTGAGCAGCATAAGAGATATCTCCATCGTTTATTGAAATTTTATGAAGGATTGTGCTTTCTCCATACCTGTCACCAGAGCTTCCAATCAGAGGAATAGGATAAACATAATTATATTTTGTATATGCTAAGAAAATATTATTTTTCGATACATACATAGATTGAGAGCTGCCAAGAAGGAAACTTTTTTGATTTACTTCATCATCGTATATGTTAATCGAAATAACATGAGTCATAGTATCCAGTCTATCAGGTATATCCACATAGTAAATCTGGTCGGCGGGTATTTTTCTTGAAACATCATTAATTACTATCTCTGGTATGTTAATGGTTTCATTACCCTCACGAACACTGTAAATATTATAAGAATACTCAGTAGCGATAATATAGATGTAATCGCCAATCATTCGGGAGTCAAAGTATCCCCCATCTACTTCTATATCTTTTACGATTTCAGGGTTTTCTCTATCAGTTATATCGTATATTTTAATCACTGTTGTCGATATTCCACCCCACCAACAATATTCAGATGTATCATAGTCTAATGGATATTTATATGAAGTACCAAAAACAATGAGTCGATCTTTGGTGATGAAAATACTGCTGAGATATACATCGCTCTCCAACGAGATTTCAGATAAAATAATAGCTTTCTCTGCAGGATAAGCCTTTACAATAAATATCTTCTGATCTGCTACAACATACAAATAAGTGCCATCTGTTTTTACAAAATCTGGCTCATCTACCCCTTCTACTTGGATATTTGTATTTGAGAAATCAACAGAAGTCCCACCGGCACCATTATTATCTACAGCTTCGGCTCTTCCAGATTTTGAAAAAGCCATTGCAGGGGCATCCCCACAAAGCCACCCATAACCAGTATAGTTTTCATAATTACTATTGAGAAAATCAATGAGTTCGTCATAGGACGAAAAGGTTTGAATTTCATATGTATATGTTCCTCTGCTAAGTGGCGATAGTGAAAATGCAGTTACTAGACTCGCGCATACCAACATGCCTAATATCAATATTCCTTTTATTTGAACATTTTTCAGGTTCATATTATCACATCATTTCCTATTTATCCAGAATTATATCCTCCAAAGCTTATATACTGTAGGAAAACGTTCGGAAAAAACCAAATAAACTTACAAGAAAAACGAGGATAATATACAACAGTCAGAAAGAAAATTTTAAAAAAATAGGTTAATTTGAACAATAATGCTTTAGGCTATTTCTAGTTCGAAATTTAAATACTCGTTATCATCTAGGAAGACTCTTATATCACTTTGTTGTGTAACAAATCTGTTCTTCTCCAGGGTTAGCAAATAACGTCCTGGTGGAAGTCGTAAGACAAAACATCCTCTGTTGATCAGTGGAATTCTTTTAGTAAACGTAAATCTTTCAAATGATCCTGATTGAACAGTAACTTTTACTCCAGGTATGCTCATATTAAATAGTCCACCAATAACCTGTCCTTTGATAGTACCAAACTTAGTTTGTGGGAAGAAATTGAATATAAATACACTATCAGAATCTTCCGCTCTATTGTCATTGTTGTCGTATGCCTCTACTTTGACATTGTGTCCTAAAAATATTCTTTCATTCCACGTCCATTTATAAGGAGGGACGTATACAGTATCTCTCAATTGCCCATCAATGTAGAAGTTCACCATTTTTATTCCAGATTCATTATCTGAAACTTCGGCTATAACATCGATACCTCCAATCAGAGTAGGTGTGGAAAGCCCCATTATCGCCCTGTTGTTTATATACAACTCTTTGTCAGGTTTTATGAGCTTTACAATAGGGGGCGTTGTATCATTTTCGTTAGAAAATTCTGTAACCTCACCGTATTCCATATTAGAAAGTACATTTTTAGATGATATTGGGTTAATACCATTTATCAGTAACAAAGATATTATTCCAATTATTGCAATCTTTACAGCATTATTTTTCATAATTTAATACCTATCTTATTATATTTACTATTTTTAAAATTATATAAAACTTATTATACAGCTGTTGTCTAAAACTGGACTAAATAGCAAAGATTTTGTTTATATAAGAAACTAAAAAATAGATTATAGAACCTCGGTTTTTTCGTTAAATTTAATGCCCATCCCTTCAAGTTCATCAAGAATTGGATTGTAGATCTCCGGAATTATTGGAATATGAACTCCAGCAATATTGATTTTTTCCTCTAAAATCATTTTAACAGCAATAGCTACCGGCAATGCAACCGTACGAGCAATCGAGGAATCACCGTTAGGTATACCGTAGTCAACCAACGTTGAAGTAATATACTCCTTTTTAGAGGGATATTCTGCAATAATCTCATGATACATCACAATCATATCTCGCTCCCCCTCACCCAATAACATCTTCTTCAGAGTTATTACATTGAGATAATCAAGCGGATTGTCTTTATCTTCTGGAAGAAATTCATCACTAAAAAGACCTAGCCATTCAAGTCGTTTAATAACAGCAGAATATGTTTCTAGACCAAGATATATCGCGGTTGCTTTTGGAAGATTTTCATCAGAGTTCACACCAATAAGATGTCTTGTCAGATCACCGTATGTTTTACCAGAAAAACCGTTGACTGGTTCATCACTGAGCCACCCCAAAGCTACAATTTTTCTCATAGTTTCACACCAACCGGTCATTCTAAACGTGCCACGATACACTGTTTTTGCGTCTTTTAACCCATAGATGTCTTTATATGGAACAGAGTTTCTGTTTGGATAGTTTTCAAATGTACCAACTCCCGGAACATCCTGTAAAATATAGTTTTCAAAGAGCTGCTCACCAGGAATTGATATCTCCCTGTCATTTTCCAACCATTTCGAGGGATTACGAGAGGCTAGAAGAACACCTCGAGGAGCCCACGAAAACTTGTAGCCAAAAGGATTGTTATTGGCCTCATAGGATGGAAGGGCACCAGTAGTAGATCTAAAACTAACAACCTTTCCACCTTTCATCTCGACATCGCGGATTATCCTCATTGCAGACATATGATCGATACCTGGATCAAGACCACATTCGTTAAGAAGTAAAATCCCCGCTTCTTTTGCTTGGTCATTAAGCTTTTGCATCTCGTCACTGACATAGGATGTAGTTACCGGGTGTTTTTTGTGTTTTATACATAGTTTTGCAACTTTAACGTGATAGATATATGGTAATAGACTAACGGTGACATCTGACTCAGAAATTAGTTGTTCTAATGCCACGTCATCTAAAACGTTTAATGCCACTGCTTCTCCTCTTTCATGGGAATCTATTATTTTTTCGGCTTTGCTTACTGTTCTGCTTGCCATTTTCACGTGATAGTTTGGTTGATCTAAAAGATATCTTACTAGAGGTCTAGAAACCATTCCGGCACCAAGAACCAATACATTCTTCATTTTTTATCTCCTTTAATCTATAGAACTGTTGGAGGCGAAATGGATTTCCTTATAAATATTTGTCGATGTAAACGACAAGATAGCAGTATATTTCACCCTCCATCTTTCTCCTTATACCAACTGACCAAGTATATCATCATATTGCCCATTGATCTTATTTCTTTTTTGCTATTTTTCTATTCAGGATCTACATTTTTTTGAATAAACTCATTTTAGTAATTTAATTCATGAAACCAATTTTGCTACAGATGTTGCAATAGTTATTCATCCAGCTCATCTTGAAGGGCGATAACCATCTCTGTAAGTACTTCTTCGAGATTCTTATGACGGTATTCTTTGGTCGATCCATTGGCTAAATGAACTCTCACAACGAACTCTTCCCCCTCTTTGATTATTTCAATATTACAAACATACACCATAAGCTTCCATCACGAATCTTCTGGGGATATTTATATTTTTAAGTATGGTCGAATTTCTATAATCAAATCAATAAAATCCCTTTTTATCCTCCCACAAAACCCCAGGGGATTGATTTTTTACAACGAAATGTATCTATTTTCAGGTTATTTATCGAAAAATATATATAGAATGAGTGACAAATATTAATATGCTTAGAGAGAACAGACGAGGATAGCAATATCTTTCGGAAGTTCTAACTGAAGAATATCGGTGGATACCCAGTATTCATCGAAAAACCTTCCTCTAGGCACAACTAATTTTTGAAATACCTTTTTATTCTCCCACAAAAACCAACAAAGGATTGGTTTTTTAAAGACAGAGACGTTATGAAATCGGTAAAGTATGGATGGGAAAGAGAGAGAAATATTTGAATTAATGATGGGTTGGAAAGAAGAATCATCTAAGGAAACTACAGATGAGAATGATTTTATCCCATTTCCAGATGGTTGGACAATTCTTAACCTACAAAACAAGATAGACCTATTAAAAAATCTAAAAGGATACAGTAATGAATGTTCGATAGAATCACAAACAAGCAGAAAGTCACCTGAGAATAAATGATCTAAAATGAATAAGCATCCCTTGATAGTTTGAGAGAGAAAAAATAGTATCAATAATTGTTAAGGGGAACTTTATTAACCACTACTGGTTTTAAATATTGAATATTCAGGGGAGGATTATATGTTATTGAAAAAAGGAGAAGAAACGATACTTATTTTACCTACAAAGAGTGGGACATAAACGAATATAGATAGAAATTCGAGGGAAATGAACTGTGACAGATAAAAAGAAACATTTTCTAGATTTTAAAACATTCTGAGACACTGTAGGTGAAAAGCGTAGTCATTCTGGAGCACTTGAAGATATTAATATGCTTGAATTTGATGCTATTGATTATAATCCGTCATCCGATGAATACATAGTAGATGTTAGAATGAAAGATGAATATCGGGATGGATATATGATTAATCCATATCTTGTAAAAAACAACCTGATAATAATGGAAAATATTCATCTGATTCACTGGGCTGAATGGCTTAATATTGGGGTAACGGTGAAATTATATCCAGAGCTTGGAAAATATTTCTTTCTTGTTTCCCGTGTAGAAATTGTTCTTGATGAACCTACATTTTTAGATCAACCTATGATATATCGAATGAAAATATTCGCTGATAGGCATAAAGAGAAGAAACATGAATTTACTTTTCTAAATAGAATAGGCAATTGGGCATATGTCATAGTTGATTATACGATAGTGGAAGAACAATTTGCAATAATGAAACACTATCATGAAAAACATGATATTAATTTTAGGAAAGAAGAAGCATAAAACGTGAATAATGGAAAGTGATTTGAGGGAGGAAAAATGTATGCTTCACATTAAATGCAAGACATGTGGTTGGCGTTTACCTTTTTCTAGTAAAAGAAATGAAGATACTGTTAAGAGACGAGGAGACTGCAAAATAATATGTCCCAATTGTGGTAAAACATTGATTAAAGGAGTAGAGGGTAAATGGAAATAAATAACCATTTCTTAATACTCGGAACAGCTGTTCTGCTTTTGACGGTTGGGTTGAGTGGTTGTAATGAAGAGGAAACAATTCAAAATGATATTATTGATATTGAAAAAATGATTAAGGAGTTGGGACTAAGTGACTAGGAAAAATTGTGATATACTGCTATTTCCTCAAAGATATTTGTCGATGTACTGATAATCGGGCGTAAGTTTGCCATGATACAAAACAACTGCTTTTTTTATTGAAGGAGGTAACTTACAATTGTCAAAATCCTGGGTAAAATCGGCTCTTGCAATTTCTGGTGCCAAAGTATGAAGAGCATCACTAAAAGCATGAGAAGATTCGCGTGGTAACTCACATGGAAGATTGTCAACTCCCATAATAACAACGCCCTCGCCAATGTATCCATCTCTTATCGTGTCTGATAATGGATCATAAACAAATACTGGATTATCTGGAGTGGTTGCCTTCTCAGTAAATTCAATTGCTCCATTAATGTCTATGCTTATATCCCCAATTACTTGTAAACTCAAACGTTCTGTATAATTTTTCTTCAAAAAATCCTTGGTAACAAGTCGTGGATATTGAGTATTCCAGTATATACAATTCATTAGAATTGTTAAATGAGGAATATAATTCTCAAAAATAGATTGATATTTTTCAGGGTGCTGATAATAATCCTGAAGATCAAAGCTATCATCAGATGAAATCGGTTTTACCATATCTTCTTCTTTGAATACTACTTTATATATACAATTGCTTGAAGGATTGTCATAAATCTTTTTCATTTCTTTAGGAAAAATCTCTTTCACAGGCAGTATGTCTAGGATTTCTTGAGCGCCTTTTGATACATTACCATATCCCGCAAATCCAATTATCAAAGGTATTAAAGATTCGGGAAGTCCATTTAGTTGTATCTTTTTTCCAATTTTTTTCAAATGTTCTTTGATTTCATCTAGATTTTTATAATGAATCGTTTGTTTGATTTCATTAAACGGCGTGTCTATGTTTTTGGAGTTCAACCTCTGCCCAAAAGCCCATAGTGTATCAACCATTCCTGCAAGACCCGCAAATTTACCAAAGAAAACTAGGCGATACCCGCGGTCATCGGCAATTCTTTCATAATCAATTAAATTACACTTAAGATCCATCATTTTCTTAAGCATAGGCATATTGTATTTCTGACCTTTGATCGTATGGGAGAAGAAAATATAGGTTTTCCCATATTCAAAAAAATCGATGGGTATTTCCTTTATTGCAAAAATGGTTGAACAGTTTGATAAATCTTCTTTAATAGTGGCACCTGCTTTAATATATTCATCTTCAGAATAAACACGAATTTGTGATGGTTGAATGATTGTTTCAATACCGTATTTTTCTTTGAATTCTTTAACATGTTTTGGAATTAATGGGACTCGTCTTTCCCACCGATTTTTGTCTTCTCTTCTAATACCTATTGTAAAAACCATTTGTTTTTCCTGAAACAGCCCATCTTTTGAGATTTTATATAGATTTTGTGAAAGAATGATTGCTTACTATTTGTATCGAAGAATTGCTCCAACATGTCCAAGATTATGTATTTCCTCATCATCGGTGAACTCAATTTCTGCATCGGTTCTTTCAGCAAACTCTAAAATTTCTTCAATTACATCTACCTCAGAAGTAACACTACCACAATTTGGGCAGTTTTTAATCGCACCCGCTTTTAATAGTTGACAATGTTCACAGAGGTATCCCTTGAGCTTGTAATCTTTTTCAATTATGAGAAGTTCAACCTGTCCGTTTTTTACCGCGTTTAAAGTATCATCAAACCCATAAGCAGCAAGACCATCTTTTAGGATCTCTTCTTTTAACTGTTGCACTGCCCCCTTGCTTTTTCGTTTTTCCAACTCAGATATTAAATGAATAGATTCTTTTAACAGCTCTTTCTCATCATCAATGCTTATATCAATGGCTTCAACAATTCGCTCCGCAAGATGTTTTGAGAGCATATCCTGAAATTGTAGTTTTGCCTGGCCAGGGCCGGCAAGCACAATCTGTTTATCGGCGATTTTTTCAAGTGCCTCCTCCACTTCTGAGAAAAACGCATGGATTGCTCCTTTTCTCAGTCTTTGAAAACGAGCTTGTGACATCCCTCCCTTCCGATGTTTATTCATGATATTTGAAGAGAGATTTTTTTCACGATCGACACTTCCTAGAGAAACAGAAAAGATCTTCGCATAATGGGAGTTCAGGAGGATTAACGTAAACGATTCCCACTCATCTTGTATTCGTGCAAGCGGACGAATATATGGTGATGAATCAACAATTAATGAATTGTTTATTTCAATGGGCAGGTGGGCATATGTCAAAAAATGATGTTTATGTGAGGCAAAGATTGCTAAAGTATTGCCTACATTTTTATTAAGAAATTCTTTGATTTCTTCCATCGTATTGGTAAAATTTTTTTGTTCTTCTCCTGAGAGTAATGACTTACAAGCTTTCTCTCTTCTCTCTAAAAATTTTACATTTTTATCTTTGTTAATGTAGAGCGTGATATATGTATCTCGACTGTCTGCATCATACATTTCGGATAGTTCTCTAATTAATTCACTTAAATCATTCATTTTTTCATTTCCCAAATTATCTTAACCTGTTATATGGCTACTGATTTTCTTACTTTCAATTACCTGAATGAAAACATAAATAGTATGATTATATCTTTTACTATTAATGGGAAAACAAACTTCTCTAAAAAGAAATGACATTATAAATGCTTCAGAAATTGGTCAGTACATGTATTGTTCTATAGCATGGCATTTACAGAGACATGGACATGAACCAATTTCGCCAATGCTTGAAGTCGGTAAAAAAGCCCATATTAATCTAGGTCAAACAATCGACCATATTCAAGATGAACTAGGCAGTTCAAGACGGTTTGCACTCATTGGTTATCTGTTTTTGATTCTTGCAATTATTATCATTATTTACGGGGTGATTCTATAGATCTTTTTATAGCTATAAGCATCATTTTGTTTTTATGTGCTGTTTTTTTCTTTTTTATATCAAAAAAAATGCATATGGATGCTGTAAGCAAAAAGAAAAAATATAGAATTCCTGACGGTGAAATTACGTATTCCGATTTGAATATTCCAGCAAAAGCATTGTTTTCAAAACGCTATAGAATAGCCGGTAAACCAGATTACATTGTGAAGAGAAATCACCACTATATCCCCATTGAAGTGAAATCAGGATCATATCCAAATCCACAGAGAAACCATATTTTACAACTTGCAACGTATTGTCAATTGATAGAGGATAATTATAGAGATTTTGTCCCTTACGGTATAATCATTTACAAAAACTCTGATTTCAAAATACCATTTGATCCAAAACTACGATTCGAGTTAGAATCTGTTATTAACAAGATAAGAGGTTCGTTAAAAAATGAAAAAATAGTATTAAATCATAATGACCCAGGCAGATGTAGATTTTGCTCAATGAGGTCGTATTGTACGGAGAAACTTGTTTGATGACAATAGACAGAAGAACCATTTAAAACAATTTATAAAAAAATTTTTAAACAAATTATATATTCTTACGAACGAACAATTTTCATGGGGGAATAACTTAATGGAAGTTAAAAATTTAACATTTGAAGACGGAGTGCTTCTATGTAAACACATATATCAATGCGCTATACATAAAACGCTTAACGGTGTTCCAGAACAATGGGATATTTTTTATAAAACACATGAAGCTTTAGAAAAATTAGACCAGAAGTTTAGTAACGAACGTTTGTATGAAGTATTATATAAGCTCAACATGGAAGACATCTACGCAAAGATGTAGAATAGATCTTTATTATCAAATCATTCTAAAAACTAAATTACACAGTAAATAACCCAACGGATTTTTCATAGGCAATATGCTAATTTTCTTCGACAATAGACGTTAATATTATCGACAATATTATATACTTAGAATATAATTATGTTATTATGGGCAATAAACGTAAGAAAACAGAAGAAGAAAAAAAATTAGAGAATTATTATTTAGAGTTCTTAGGGAGTTTCTAGATTTCAGTACCTTTTCATCCTCCCCAAGTTATTACTATATCTATAGAATGGCATGACATATAAATGTTTAAGACAGTAATCATTGTACAAAATTAGAAATGTAGTTATTTATTGGGCGAAACTTGTTGAATAAAAAGCTTTTAATAAACACTCATCTTCTCGTTCTCAAATTATGCGTATAGCAGTTTTACTAAGAGACAGATGTAAATCAAAACGATGTGCAGTAGAATGTATAAAATACTGCCCGAGAGTAAGAGCGGGGGATGAAACTATTATTATGGGGGAAGATAACAAACCCATTATTTCTGAGGAGTTATGTGTTGGTTGTGGCATCTGCATTAATAAATGCCCATATGATGCAATTAAAATAATTGGTCTTGCTGAAGAATTAAAAACAGACCTTGTTCACCAGTTTGGAAAAAACGGATTTAGATTATATCGGTTACCAATCCCAAAAAAAGGTATTTGTACAGGCATACTTGGTCAGAATGGAATAGGAAAAACTACAGCCATAAAAATCCTATCTGGACAGTTTATGCCAAATTTAGGCAACTATGAAGACAAATCTAATTGGGATGATGTTCTTGAGTATTATTCTGGAACAGAACTTTATGAACATTTTAGAGGTCTGTCAAACAACAAAATAACGTGTGTATTAAAACCGCAATATGTGGATAAACTCCCAAAGAGTGTCAAGGGAAAAATTGGAGATATCCTTAGAAAAGCAGATAACTCTGGGAATTTTGATATAATTGTTGAAAAGTTAGGAATAGGAAACATTCTTGATAAAGAAATACAAAAAGGAACTATTTCTGGCGGTGAACTCCAGTTAGTTTCTATATCTGCAGCGTTAATTAAAGATGTGGACCTGTATTTTTTTGATGAACCTACTTCGTATCTTGATATCTATCAGCGATTAAAAGTTGCTCGAATTATTAGAGGATTATCAAAGGAAAAAAAGGTCATAGTTGTAGAGCATGATCTTGCAGTACTTGATTTCCAATGTGATAATGTTCACATCATGTACGGTACTGAAGGCGCATATGGCGTAATAACCTTTCCCCGCGGTGTGCGACATGCAATAAATACCTATCTTTCAGGCTATCTTAAGGAAGAAAACATCAGATTTGGAGAGAAAATAGAGTTTTCTGCTCATCCTCCTACGCAACGTCAAGAAATGAGTATTCTTGTGTCGTATGATAATCTGGCTAAATCATTCAAAGATTTTAATCTCGACGTCGAAAAAGGCATGATCAGACAGGGCGAACTAGTTGGTGCCGTAGGACCAAATGCAATTGGAAAAACAACATTTGTTAAAATGCTCGCAGGTGTTATAAAACCCACAGAAGGAACAATTGAATATGATATTAAAATAAGCTATAAACCTCAATATATCTCTCCTGAATACAAAGGAACCTTGAGAGAATTTTTTGAAAAAAGTTCTCAAAAATTGTTTACCTCTTCTTTTTTCAAAGCAGAGGTGTATGAGCCGTTGCATCTTAAGTACCTACTTGACAGGCAATTAGAAACACTTTCTGGGGGGGAATTACAACGGGTGGCAATTGCTTCTTGTCTTGTAAAAGACGCAGACATATTTCTTATTGACGAACCATCTGCATATCTTGATAGTGAACAGCGAATGATTGTATCAAGAATGTTGCGCAGGGTAATGGAAAAATCTGGTAAATCTGCAATGATCGTAGACCATGACGTCTATTTTATTGACATGGTAAGCGATGCATTGATAGTTTTTGACGGCGAATCTGGAAAGCATGGTAAAGCACAAGGACCGTTTAGTTTACATGAAGGTATGAACCGTTTCTTGAAAGATGTAGATATTACATTTCGCAGAGATGAAGACACACAAAGACCACGGGTAAACAAAACTGATTCATTTATGGATAGGAAACAAAAACAAAGTGGTGAATATTACTACAAAATGTAAATCATTTTTTTAAAAAACTAGATAAAATGATCGAGTGTTTTAGTTGTTATGATGGAATGGTTTCTCTTAGTGTTTATGTCTTTTCTACCGCCAATTATATACACAGTATGGATTAGAAACACAGAAAAATACAATCGTGAAAAATGGAAAACCATTTTGATATGTTTTTTATGGGGAGCTAGTATTGCAATTATTGCTGCGTTAATTATAGAAATATTATTAGAAATTTCACTTGTTGCTTCAATTCAGGATTACGATACTCTTTCTCTTCTAACTGTAGTTCTTGTTGCCCCGGTTGCTGAAGAATTTTCAAAGCCTCTGGCACTGCGATTAAAATCCGTTAAAAAAGAGATCGATGAGCTTGAAGATGGACTAATATATGGTGCAGTTGCCGGTCTTGGTTTTTCGGCGACAGAAAACCTATTTTATGGATGGATTTTTCTCTCAGAAGGATTATTTATTTTCTTAATTCTGATTAGCTTAAGAAGCTTTGGAGGCTGTCTACTCCATGCTTCAGCAACGGCATTGACTGGATATGGTTATGGGAAAACCATTATGAAACATACTACAGTTCTGCGTGTCATTCCATATTTTATCTTAGCAATTTTTGTTCATTCAGCCTATAATTTCCTTGTCTCATATGATATGATAGGTGCTTTAACCGGCCTTTTTGCAGCGTTGATTTTTGTCGCATTTGCAATAACTTTTGTAAGAAAAAAAATTAAAACTCTGGATGAACAAACTAATTAAAATTTTTAATATTTTTTAAATTCCTCCGCCAGGGTTGATGTTTATTAGGAATAAGAATACAAAACCGTTTAATTCTTTCGTATCCGTTGATCCATCTGGAATCCAGGTTTCAACGTTTACTACTGTAGGTCCAAATCCAATTATAAAATTTGAATTTACGGTCTCTATTCCATCCGCGGCAATAGTTAGATCAGAACCTTCTGACACTTGACCAATAAACGCACCACCATCCAATGTGATCCTCCAATTCACTCCCGTCGCTTCAACGGCACCTTTGTTTTCAATATCCGCAGCTATTTTGAATAGTCCACCTTTGATGGTACCTATATTAAGCGATGGCCCTTCAACTATGTTGATTGTGTGGTTGGTAGACCAATTACTTTCGCCAAATTCATCCCTTGCTTTTACTTTAATTTCATAGTTACCTTCTTCAATCCAAGCATGGTATCCTTCTACAGAAGTTCCGGAAGCTACTGGGCCTATCCAATTACTATAGTTTCCATCTCCCCAATCAAACATGTATGAGATTGGGTCTTCCTCAGGATCTGTTGTGACAGCAGTGAAGGTATATTCTACCTGAGTTACTCCGTCGGCTGGTCCAGAAGGTGCATCAGGGATCTCCGGAGATTTGTTGGCATTTGCAGCAGCCAGATTTAGTATTGCATCTATGTCGACTCCTGGATTCATCTCATATGGATCTCCATCAGAATCATCCACTATTTTTATGTACCGAGCCGATTCAATCGAAATAACAGCAAGATCAAACTCAGCTGTTCCCATGCCTAGCCCCATATATGTCCAAGGTCCGTCCCATTCCAAAGAAACGTAAACATGATATCCATCATCGGTATCATCACCTTCATATATTTTGAAATCTGGTTCATCATCGAGGTCAAAAATCTCTGAACCCTCACTCATATCCAAAACTATTGTTCCGCCCACACCTGTTGATGCAGAAATATCATCGGGATAACCAAGAGCAGAAATAGCTTCAGTAGGATTGTTTTGGAAGTTGTTTGGATAACTATATGGGTCATAAAAATTACACCAGGTAACCTGATAAGCATAAAACTTGTTACCGGGAATTAAAGAAACATCATGGACTGTTGGTTCATTAGGATCTGTAACTTCAACAGTATATACTTCTTCTTCATAGCCATTGGCCTGGTAGTGAACGGTATATGTTCCAGGTAAAAGCACACGATGATAATCTCCAACCTTCGGATCAGTAAAACAGGGCCAATAAACTTCTTCCACCCAAACAGTAGCAGCAATCGGATCTCCTGAATAAGCATCGGTAACTATACCGGTTAAACCCATATTTGCCGCCTCAATAATTTCTACCATAGCATCACGGTTAAGATTCCAGGCCCCGGGAATATTATTATTCTGGACTTCAATGGTCCAATCTATATCCCCACGGCAGCCATAACTAAAATCATTTGTATCGCCACGAGTTTGGTACCAATCATATCCCTCGACCACCCAGTATCCATTATGAGAACCATATTGTTGAGATAGAGGTTCAACGACATCATGGTCAGGTACTGGCTGACCTTTATAATTCCAAATATAGTTAACAATGTCACCAGAAGTGTGAAACGATAACGAAAGCACAAAATTATTATCCAAAGCATGATCTCGAATGACCTGTGTCTCAGGCTGAGAAAAAGGCGAAGGACTACTACCAGATCCATCCCACATATATCCATAATCCCGGTTAAGGTCGACACCATTGGCGTTATAACGAGTAGTGACCTCTCTGCCATCAGGATTAACCATAGGGATAATCCAGATTTCCCTGTTATCAACAAGATCTTCGATATATGGATCACTAGCGTAGTTATCTACAAGATGCCATGCCAAAAGTAAGGGTAATTCGACAGACATCAATTCATTGCCATGATGACAACCACAGATTCGTACCTCAGGCTCATTTTCCTCAACTGTAGGATTATCAGTAACTTTAAGACCCCAAATAGTTCGACCTTGAACACTACTGCCAAGATCATAAAGCTGCGCAATATCCGGATAAGTATTAGCAATATCCTGCAATTCACTTGTCATCGTAGCGTAATTATGAAACTGACGCAGCTGCTCAGAACTGTATTGACAACTGATCATCTCCGCAAGATCGTTAAAGAGAATCACTGGCTTGAATCCAGCTTCATACAACCATCCAAGTTCAATATTATTGATATAGGCTGTAACCTTTGAATCTTTAACATCAACGATATCAAGACCTTGATCAATCAATTTTCCTAATTCTGACGGTTGAGTAAAAGGAATGCTGACAACCTTCAACTCAGGTATTTGAAAAATAGGGTATTGCCCAGGATTTGAATCATCTTCTACAATTTGGTTTCCTAATGTTATAATCCCCGTAAAAACAGTTGCTATCAAAATAAATGAAAAAGCTATCGTCATAATTCTTGTTTTAATTTTCATAATATTTTTCCCCTATTATCTAGTTATACTATAGTAGTGCTTAATATATAAATATTATTAACTCTCAGCAATTAAATATATTTTCATGGCTTTTTACAATAAATAATCCAACGGATTTTTCATCTAATTACCGATTCTCCAATTGAAATAATCTATTTTTTAATTGCTGTAATTGCATAATATCCAACAACACCACTCAATCCAACAATAACAGCTGGAACAGATGTACCAAAGGAATAATCAACAAAATCTTCCGTTAGTTTATATTTTCCAAATTTTAAAAATACAATAATTGAATGGCCAAAAAGTTAGTAATTATTTCTAAACATTTGAGAAAAAATGTAGGGGATTTTAACCTATACGCCGTAGTCCCTCCGGCGGCTTTGTTTAACGAAACTTTTATAATTAACAGTTGTTATCACCTTTTTCTGGGGAGTGGACAATTTCAAAAAAGAGTTTAAAAATTATTGCAATATTTTCTTGTTTTTTAGTTTTAATATTATCAGTTGATGTTTCTCAAGCAGAAAACAGTGTTATCAAAGAGTCCGAATGTTATGGGTTCGTAATCCCATTACCTCAAGGAGAAGACACGACTATTGAAACATTTGAAAATAGCAGAGTACGACATATGATCAATGATTTGTTAAGAGAAGATATTTCTGTATTCTGGCTAAAAGAAAATTTTTCTGCTCTAGTAAAAAGATTAAATTCAGCTGATGAAGCTGAAGAGATTTATTTCCTGAGAGGTGCATTTATTGTTCCTTTTTTGAGAGACTCCTTTAAAGATGCTCTTTTAACTTCTATTGTTTTTGATTATAATCAAACGCATGAATTAGAAGATGGAAATCCAGAAAAAAATGAAGCATATATTTTACTCGAAGAAATTAATGTTGATAGTTTGAAACTTGTTGAACCAAAAATAGCACAACACTTTGGATTGGCGGTAAGATATGGCTGGCCTAGTTATCTAGAAATAGTTAATGCAGGAGGTTTTCTTACCATTGAATTCCTCCTTGATAGTGAAACTCATCATGTTCTAAATAATGAAGATTTTAATGTTTTTATTTGGCCATATCTCCCAGCAGCATCAACTTATTATGAACAATTTATAAGCTTGGCCAATACAAAAAATACCAATGCCATTAGACAGTTTATAAATAATGGTGGTGGATATGTTGGTACTTGTTATGGAGCTTATGCAGCTTCTTCGGGTTTAATTTCACCGTTTTCCTTGTTTTATTTACGCTATGCGTATAATCCTAATCTTTTACGGAAATCACCAGGTTTAGCCCTTTCAATAAGTGATTCATTAATGTCAATTCTTTTAAAGACTCCTATAAACGACAGTATCGTTATACATAAAGCCGTAAACACTAATCATCCCCTTTTTTATGGGGCAAATGAAACGTTTCAGGATTTCTTTAGAAGTCCATCATTTGTATGGCTCGGGAAAAATACTCATGTATTAAGTGTTTTTGATGATTTAAAAACAGGGGATGGAAGTTCTAATGTTAATAAAAACCTTGAAAGAGTTATAGTTAGAAGACCGAGTTGGGTTAATTCCACTTTTGGAAAAGGTAAGATCATACTTTTTGGTTCTCATCCAGATTTCATTAATAACATTAAACCTTTATCAAAATTATTTGAATCTATTGAGGAGCCTTACTATGGAAGACGTATAATCCAAAACTCATTGTTTTATTTAACCTCGGTTGAAAACCAAGATCCAATCCACTATGGGAGTTATGACTCATCATTTATTAATTCAATATTAGAAAAAACAAATAATTTGACTATTGATGAAACATCATACAACGAATTTGAAGAAATTATTCAGAATTTAAATGAACTTAACAATGATATTTCAAATTTAAACAATACTCTTACTCAATTAAGAGAAATATTTCCAGATTTCCTGAATAAATCTAAATACTTTCCAAAAAGCTATAGATTTTTTGATTATTCAATCTGGTTATCTGAAATGTTTCAAGATTATATTGATAAAACAATACTAACACTTAATCAAATAGATAGAATAATACCTATGCTTATGGAATATAATGAGTCTTTAATAGATAAAGTGACTACCTTGAAAAACGATATAAATAATCGGTTAACAAAAGCAAAAGAAATTGTATTAAAATCTTCAAAATTTGCTTTAAATATAAAGGCCCCCCTAACATCTTCGCATATCAATTTATTACAAAAATTAAAACTAATAAAAGATAGAAGAAATCTATTGCAAACATTTGAAATTGAGTTAAAGTATATTCCTCAAATATATTTTGAAACGTTAAAACTAGTTAGATATTGCTGGTATAATTATGAGGCAAATATCGCCATAGATTCGATTAGTTAAATTTATTACTCTGATTGATTTTTCTTCCCATTACTTGCAGAAGTACTGACATCACAGGTTCTTCTGACTAAAACCAATTAGCAGTAATTATCGTTATGATTTCATTTCTACAAATAATCTTTATGGAATTAAAAAAAAAGAGTGGTTTAGAATTGATTTATATTCCGAATAGTTGTCTTAGTATTGGGAATGCATTTGGGAATCGTTCAAGCAGCCACCCTAACAGATTGAAGTTGAAATTGAATGCTTTGTTTCTCGGCATTGTTACCTCAAAATAAGTCCAGTTACTCTCTGCACCATGTTCATCTATAGTCATTGCATTGATGATAAATGTATTTCTAAGTGTATACATGTGAGCCAATACAACTTCCTCTCCAGATGGATATGGGCCATGCCATTCTGCACTACCACATTCTCCACCCCAATCTATGTAATAAGTGATGTCATCTCCATCAGGATCTATAGAAACAATAGTCCATTCATACTCAACTCCAACTTTTCCACTTGTTGGACCTTCTATATCTGGTGCATTTGGTGGTTGATTAGGTGCCAAGACGAAGTCGTAGGTGGTGTTTTCATTGATTCCTAGTTCGACTAACTCGGTTTTGTATCCATTCTTAGAAGCAGTACAGTTCTTCAAACAGTAGCAAATTGGGATGTTATTGACATGATAATATCCTGAGGAATCAGTATAATCCTCTTCGTATGTCTCATGGAAGTACACCCGTACCTTTGCTCCCTCTATCGGGTTCATTGAGGTATCGTTAACATACCCTGATAAGCTACCATTATATTCGTTAATATGTGTCAAAACAAAGTCGTAAATGGTATTCTCAACTATGCCAAGTAAGTCCCACTTGGTTGTGTATCCTGATTTTGAAGCAGTGGTATTCTTAAGGCAATAGCATATTGGAATGTTCGTAACGTGATAATATCCTGAGGAATCAGTATAATCCTCTTCGTATGTCTCATGGAAGTACACCCGTACCCTTGCTCCCTCTACTGGGTTCATTGAGGTATCATTGACATAGCCTGATAAGTTGCCGTCATAATTGGTTGACATAGTAGGTTTCTTTTCAACAATGTTTCCAGTTGATGGAATAACACTCACACTAATGAATAAGAGAATAATTGTAACTGCTAAGAGTTTTTTAAATGATAAATATCTCATATTTTTCCTCCACTTATTCATAATAAAAGGTAATATAAAAAATATATTGTTTAAAAATTGTACAAAATGATAAAATTTTCAATATCAATGTTGTTATGTTCAAAATAACTGTTTTTTTGAAAAAAAAGAAAATGCGTTAGAGGGTTTAATTGTACTGTTTTTAACTAATTACATACATCTGAAGAATTGGTTGTTTATTATTAACTTCCTCTTTGCTGATATATCTGTATGAATTTCTCTACACTTCTATTATACGTCTTTTCTATATCATCTGGGAAAAAACATGCTGGAACTTCGCCACGACTCCAGTGATACTTTAGACATTCACAACACATGCCTTTTTTATCACATGAATAAGTACAGTTGCAAACCATTTTGTTCTTTTCTACATTACATTCTACCATAATACACCTCTATTTTCCGACTAATTTCTTAAATTCTTCTTCGTCAAGGATTGTAAGTCCCAATTTTTTTGCCTTTCCAAATTTTGAGCCTGGTTTCTCACCCACGACAACATAATCTATATCTCTACTAACAGAAGAAGAAACAATACCTCCTTTTTGTTTAATAACATCTGATGCATCTGGACGTGATAATGATTGTAATCCTCCTGTGAAAACAAATTTCTTTCCCTTCAGTGGCATATTTTCTGTTTTTATAATTTCCTGTGTTTTAATTCCAATATCCTTTAGTTTGTTAATAAGTTCGATGTTTTCATCTGTAGCAAAAAAAGTACCAACAGCTTCTGCTGTTTTATCACCAAGACCGTGAATCTCCTTGAGTTCTTCAATATCTGTTTTTGCGAGTTTATCAATTGAATTATATTGTGATGCGAGCAATTGAGCGGCATATTTTCCTACATGTCTTATGCCAAGACCATAAATCAAACGAGACAAACTCTGATTTTTACTTTTCTCAATTGAATCTAGTAAGTTTTGGGCGGATTTCTCTTTGAAGCCCTCCAAAGTTAAAATATCTTCTTTTTTAAGGCTGTACAAATCTGCAATATTGTTGATAAAATCATTCTCAATAAGTTTATCAATGGTTGATTCACCCAAATGATCAATATCCATTGCGTCTCTTGATGCATAGTATTTTATTCGCCATTTCAAACGAGCTGGACACATACGATTTGGACATCGTACGGCAACCTCACCTTCGATGTGAATGATTTTTGATCTGCAAATAGGACATTTTTTTGGAATTCTTCTTGCTTTTTCATTACCTTCTCTTTTTTCTTTTATACTTTTTACTACCTGTGGTATAACATCTCCACTGCGTTCAACTAACACCACATCTCCAATTCTGACATCTTTTCTTTTTAGCTCGTCAAAGTTATGCAGTGTTGCTCGTGAAACAGTAACTCCCCCAACGGGAACCGGTTCTAAGATTGCCACAGGGGTTAACGTACCCGTTCTCCCAACCTGAATAGCAATATCCTTAAGTCTTGTGGTAGCCTGTTTTGCGGCAAATTTATAGGCAATTGCCCACCGCGGATGTTTTATTGTTTCCCCAAGTTCTTTCTGTTTTGCCAATGAGTTTACTTTGATTACTGCGCCATCGATTTCATAATCAAGCGTCTCACGTATTTTTTCAAGTTCCTCGCAATACTTGATAGCTTCCTCCATGTTCTCTACTTTTTTTACCAATGGATTAACACGGAAACCTGCCTCTTTTAAAACTTTTATAGCTTTTTCGTGAGTAAGAAATTCTTTGTCAGAGAACGATATAGAATAGACAAAAATATTCAGCGGTCGTGATGCTACGATTTTAGGGTCAAGCTGTCTTAGAGAACCAGCAGCAGCATTACGAGGATTTGCAAAAACAGCTTCTCCTTTCTCAGCTTGCGCCCTGTTATATTTTTTAAAGCCTTCCAAGGGAAAGTAAACTTCACCGCGTACCTCTACGTTTTTTAAGGTTTTCTCTCTTAATCTTAGAGGTATGCTGGGGATGGTTTTGAGATTGGATGTTATATCATCTCCTCCCACACCATCGCCTCTTGTTGCCCCTCTCACTAAAATGCTATTCTCGTAGAGAAGTGCAACGCCTGTACCATCAATTTTTGGTTCAACAACGTATTGAGCATCTCCAACATTCTTTTTGACCCGTTCATCAAACTCCCGTAACTCATCATAGGTGTATGTGTTATCGAGAGAGAGCATGGCCTTCTTATGTTCTACTGTAGTAAAACCTTCCAGGGGCTCTCCGCCAACTCGTTGAGTTGGAGAGTCAGGAGTTACCAAATCAGGAAACTTGTCTTCTAAAGATTCGAGTTCTTTCAATAATAGATCAAATTCGTAATCGGAAATAACAGGGTTGTTTTCCACGTAATACTTATAATTATGATAATTTATCTCATCGCGAAGCTTTTTTATTCTTTTTTTTGCTTCCTTTTTATTCATTGTTCCACACCGAGCATCTCTTCAATTTCTTTCAAACGATACGTGTTAAGTATATCACTTTTTTCCAGCCCCCCTCGTCGGGCAGTTGCTACTCCAAAATGCATAAAGGACAAATTGATAATACTATGCGAATCAGTACCAAGAACAACTTTTACACCTTTCTCTTTAGCAAGTTTTGCATGTATATCATTTAGATCAAGACGATCAGGAAATGCATTAATTTCTAAAAATGTACCTGTATCTCTGGCAGTATCAATAATCTGTTCTATGTCAACCTCATACGGACCTCTTCTACCAATCAAACGACCGGTAGGATGAGCAAGAAAATGTACATACTTATTTTCCATCCCTCTGGTGATTCTCTTGGTCATCTCCTCCCCATTCATTTTGAAAGCAGAGTGAATACCTATGGATACAATATCAAACTTTTTTAGAATCCTGTCGCTGTAATCTAAAGATCCGTCGGATTTTATATCACATTCAGTACCACAGAAAATTTTAAAATTTGAAAACTTTTTGTTCAATTTTCTAATCTCATCAATTTTTTTATCAACTCTTTCTTTCGATAACCCGTTTGCGATTCTCAGAGATTGGGAATGATCGGCAATGCAGACAAACGAATACCCTATATTTTTGGCAACTTTTGCGATATCTTCAATTGAGTCGCTCCCATCACTCCATGTAGAGTGGATATGAAAGTCCCCCGTAACATCGTCGTATCCGACTAGCTTTGGCAAACTGCCCTTTTGAGCTAACTCTATTTCACCTTTGTTTTCTCTCAACTCAGGCTCAATATAAGAAAGTCCTAGCGTTGTGTATATCTCCTCTTCAGCCTCACCAGCAATATACTTGTCGGTTTCTTTATCAAAAAGACCGTACTCGTTAAGCTTGTATCCTTTCTTTATTGCTAAACTGCGCATTTTCACATTATGCTCCTTAGAGCCAGTGAAATATTGAAGCGCCGAACCATAACTTTTGTTTGTAACAACACGAAGATCAACCTGAAGGTTGTCGTGTAATAATACGCTTGTTTTTGTACTTCCTTTTAACAGCACACGTTGAACATCATCATACTTTACAAAATAATCCATAACATTATCGGGATATTTTGATGATGCAAGGATGTCCACATCACCGATTGTTTCTTTCATCCTGCGAAGACTCCCTGCTATGCTTATCCTATCTATCTTGTCACATCTTTTCATATAGTCCAGATAATCATTCCCATCACCATATGCAACATTCAACAGTGCTCGTCCACTCGTTTTTTCCAGAAGTTGTATACCACGTAGAATATTCCTTTCGGTTATCTCACCAAAACCATCAAGGTCTCTTAATTTTCCGTCAATACATGCTTTTCTAAGTTCTTTAATCGTTGAAATACCGAGATTCTTATACAAAGCAGAAACTTTTTTAGGACCTAACCCAGGTATATCCAATAAAGCCAGCAATCCCTCTGGAATTTCCTTTTTTAGTCTTTCAAAATATTCTAATCTACCTGTCTCTACTAACTCTTTTATCTTCTTAGACAGAGCATCTCCAACCCCAGGAATAGATTGAAGTCGATCCTCATTTGAAATAGTCACTATATCTTCGTCCAGTGCTTCTATCGTCTGAGCAGCCATCCTATAGGCCCTCGATTTAAAGAATATCTCTCCCTTCAAATCCAATAAATCTGCAATCTTGTACAATATCTCTGCAACAAACTGGTTTTTCATGATACTTCTCTCTATTTTTCCAAATAGATGACTATATCTACCTCACCACCATCTTTTAGATGCAGTTTTTCTCGCAAATAATGCGGAGATATAAACTCAAGGATGTTCGAATAATGACTTCGCTTTGGCAGAACAATTGCTCCCTTGCAATTATTTATCGTTGCACTGAGACATAGTACACTACCAAAAGTACGGTTTTTGGTTTTGAATTCATCAATAACAATCCCACCATAGTTTTTTAGAAGTCTTAGCTTATTTCTTTCAACATATTCAATCTCAACATTCAATGTTCCAGGATAAGGAACAAAACCGAGTTTCTTTTTAAATTGATCAACATAGCCTCTCTGTTCAGTATAATATTTTCCTTCACCCATTCCTGAAACAACTTTTCCTTTAAAGACAACTTTATTTGATAAATCAAAAATCTGATTATATTGAGAGTGTTCTTCTTTTAAAGCCTCTGTCCCCAAACTCGTTATTTGTATGAGTTGTTTTTTAATCCCTAACTCACGGGTAATCATTTGTACGTTATCTAGCTCCAAAAGATATCGAGAAGCGGTTTGCTGACTTGTCTCCAATTGTTTTGCCAATTCATGAGACGAAATTTCTATTCTGTTCCTGATTGCACCAAGCAGTGCAAGTTCTTTCAAAGTTTGTAAGAGATACGGTTTCATATGCTACTTTTCTCCTCCATTATTTTCCAATACTTTCGACAAGTTTCTCGCCCTTTTTGGTAAAGACGTAGGTATTGTCCTGCTTTTCTATTATATCGTTTTTAATAAAATCATCTACAACTCTTTGGGCTACTGTTTGAATAATACGATGTTTTTTTGCAATTCTTTGTATGTTTGTTTCACCTGCTGCAAATTCATCAAAAATTGCTCTCCTGTACTTGTTAGAAAGTATAAACCCTTCATTCATAGTTATACCAATATCTTAATTTACAGGCATCACATAAAGCTTTTCACTTTTATGTTCACAAAAATTCCAATAATACTCAATGCAGAACAACTGTTTGACCGTGCGATCAGAAAAACAAAGAAGATACAGATACATGATAGAGATGCGCGCTTCAAGATAAAAAAGACAATTATTGCACGAATAGATTCATTTGCAACAGTTATTATTTCTACGCTAGAAAAATACGTAAAAGAATTCCCTTCGATTGAACAACTTCCCTCTTTTTACCAGGAGATAATTGACATTAAAATAGATACGAACAAACTTAAGAAATCACTTGGTGCAGTTGATTGGGCGAGAAAAACATGTGCAATGATTTATTCAAAACAGGGAAGAGCATTGAAAAAAACAGGAAATATAGATTTCCTAAAACAAAAACAAAAGGAGATCTATGGCAGAATCTCTTCTGTTTTGAAACAAATCGATGAACACTTGATGTTTCTTGCAACTGCACAAAATATAATGAAAACTTTTCCTGATATTCAAGATGTTCCTACTGTTGTGATTGCTGGCTATCCAAACGTAGGTAAATCCTCTCTACTTAGACTCCTGTCTTCTGCAAAACCAAAGATAGCTCAATACCCTTTTACGACTAAACAGATTCACGTGGGACATATTGAAAGAAAAGAAAAATATGTCAAAAAACGGTATCAAATAATTGATACACCTGGACTATTGGACAGGCCGTTATCTAAGAGAAACGACATAGAAAAACAGGCTATTGCGGCGCTTACTCATCTTGCCGATCTTATTGTCTTTATTTCGGATCCTTCAGAGACATGTGGATATTCGCTAAAAGATCAATTGAATATGCTGTCCCAGATAAAAGAAATTTTTAGTGATGTACCTTTCATATTTGTTGAAAACAAGGTCGATCTTAAAAAAACAAATTCTTCTCATTTGAAAATATCTTGTACAAATAATGAAGGTATTGATAAAGTGATCAAAGAGATTTTTAA
The DNA here is from genome assembly GCA_030619765.1 of Thermoplasmatota archaeon. Lineage (GTDB taxonomy): Archaea > Thermoplasmatota > E2 > DHVEG-1 > DHVEG-1 > JAGLML01. The sequence goes on along the minus strand of JAUXAU010000036.1, from coordinate 3,876 downwards.
GATATTAGATAAAGTTTAATTAAACATTATCTGCCCATATGAGTACCTATCTATCGACGGAAAATAAACTTAAAAAAATTATTTTATCTTCTATTCTTTATTGTTTCTATCATTTCTTTTCCAAACGGAGTTATCCCATATAAACGTATATTTTTACCTCCGCTCTTTTCTTCAACAACATTGAGACTAATAAGCGATTCATCCTCCTTATATCTGAAGTTCATACCTCTTAAAGCACCTATCACATTAGAAGATGTGGCTCCAACATTGTATGCTATTTCAGAAGTATAGCTACAACTAGGACTGATATCAAAAAGATATTCAGCTACTTTTTTTCTAATATTACTTCTCCTTAGAGCTCTTATAACAAGAGGTCTTTTGATATCGAGAGAATAATCTAAATTGTCGTCTTCCGGCATCCCATCCACTTACTTTCAAAAACGAATACAGCATCCTTTTAATAAAGTATTCTCTAACGGATATTCACCTACACATACAGGTGTACAATTACACGTATAGATACCTGCATACTTGATAATACGAATAACCATCTGCGCGTTTACGTACAGATTCAGTTACATATACTTCTGCTAATGTTTATCTTTGTATACCTTAAAACTAGAAAAAAGGTATCAAAACGCTGGAAAATGCGGGCGCCGGGATTTTGACATCGATTTGTTAACAAATTTTACTATTCTATATCTGTTGAGCAATTTTTTTATTTTAATTTTAGACGCTTCCGTCGGGAATCCTTGCTAATGGTTCGATGCTCCCACGTTTTTCTAAGATACCAAAGATATTCCTGGCTATGTCCTGAATTACCTTTTTGATAACTATAGACCAAAAGGGCTTTTGGTGATGCTAAAAACTGAAACTAGGTTCACCGCTTTATTCATGTTTTTTCACAGCATCCATTAGCACATCAATATCAAATGGTTTCTTGATGTAATCAACGACGTTTCCTTGTTCAAATATCTTCTTTTCGTCCCCATCAAATCTTACGACTGTCAATAGTATCACCTTTGGTTTGCTCTTCTTTTTCTTTAACTTCTCAAGAATCTCAACAGTCGTTGGACCAGGCATCATCACATCCAAGGTGACAATATCAGGATTAAAACTATCGACTTTCTCAAGAAAATCAGAGCCATCCTCAGCCATCTCAGTATTATAACCTTCGTTCTTCATCATAAGGTCAAGCATTTTTCTAACATCTATCTCATCATCAACAACCATGACCTTAGTCATTTTCTTCCTCCTCCGTTTTTTCCAATCCAAACATATCAACCGCTTTGAACCTCTCCTCTAAATCCTTAACAGGCTTTAGTGGCAGAGTGAAACTAAACGTACTGCCCTTGCCTTCTCTGCTTTCAACCCAAATCCTGCCACCATGTGATACAACAATCCCCTTTGAGACTGCAAGACCAAGGCCAGCACCACCAAACTTCCTATCCTCACCAGAATCAACCTGATAGAATGTTTCAAAAACCTTATCCTGTTTGTCCTTTGGTATACCACGTCCGAAATCCTGTACTTCAAACAAGATATCGTTTTTTTCTTTTCTGGCTTTAACGTTAATAATAGTGCCATCTGGTGAGAACTTTATCGCATTGTTTAAAAGGTTCGTCATAACCTGTTTAATCCGTAACTCGTCAACCATCAAACCAGGCACGTCTTTTTCTATATCTGCATTGATTGTAATTTCTTTCCTATCTGCAGATGCTTGCATTGTTTCAACGGTTTGACCAACCAATGTGTCTACATCTGTTTTTTTAGGAATAAATTTCAAGGTCCCTGATTCCAAACGGGAAACATCAAGAATATCCTGAATGAGGCTATCCAAGCGGTTTGTATTACGAAGGATTACATCAAGACCTTGCTTCTGCTCATCAGAAATCCCACCAAGATTCTGATTCAACAACATCTGAACATAACCCTTTATCGATGTCATCGGAGTACGCAGCTCATGGCTTGTTACGTTGAGAAATGATGTTTTCAGCTCATCCAGTTTTTTCAGTTGGATGTTCTGCTCTTTTATTTTTTCTTCTGCTTTCTTTTTTTCAGTTAAATCTTCGATTATCCCAAGAATCACGGTTTTTTTATTGACCTTAATTTTTTGCACCCGTATTTCAACAATTCTTTTCGTACCATCCTTACGTGTTATATGAAATTCTTCTGGTCCTGCTTTTTTACCTAATTTTACTAGAGTTAATAGTTTTACTGCTTTCAGATAATCCTTTTTACTTATACATTGCAGATCAAGCAAATATTTACCATTTTTACCAATTACTTCTTCTTTTGGTACTCCAATAATTTCAGCTGAAGCGTCATTCCCATAAAGGAAATTTCCATGAACATCAGTATAATAAAGACCAATATGGATATTCTCGGCAATCATTCTAAACTCTTCTTCACTTTTTTTCAATAATTCCTCTGTTTCCTTCCGCTCGGTGATATCCCCTTCAATGTCGTTAATCATCATGTTTATGCCCACAGCAAGCGAATCAAGGTCATCATTTCTGCCTGAACGTTCAATTTGGACAGAGAAATCTCCCCTTGCAACCTTCATAACTGCGTCAATCATTTCGTTTATGCGGTCTTTCTCTGAAGTTTTATCCATTATTCATACCTCTTCTTACTCTTTAAGCCACGCAAGAGCATCTTCCTTTGTCTTGAAAAAACGCACATCTTCCTTCTTAGAAACTCCCATAAGAAAGGATGCGATCACTCTTGCAACAGGATGCAGTCCGTGATAAGCAATCTTTCCAAGGTTTTCATTTTCAAAAGCTTCTTGCCCTATCTTTCTTGCCTCAGATGATTGATGTCCCGCATTGTTGAGGTCTATAATGAGATGCGCTTTTCCTTCAATCATATCTGCAAGTTTATAAGGAGCATCTCTACATGCAATTGCAATATCCTTATCAACATCTCCAACGATAGTGATATAAATTATATCATCCTCGGCAAGATAAAACCTATTTTCTCCTACCCAGATTTCTCTTTCGCTTACTTGTTTTATTTCAACTGATTTTTCTTCCATTTTACCGCTTCTCTTTGATACATCATTTTCCTCTTCACTCAACATTTTCATAATTTCAGGTTCACCCTTCATAAAACTCCCACCAAAACAACACATTCACTATCATGTTTTTCTTCATAAGAAGCCATAAACTCTTCATTACTGGGATATCGTAACCTATCCTCCAAAGTAACTCCCCTGCAATTACAACAATCTGTATTTAGTAATGTCAGGCTTATTAAAAAATATTCGATTCATTTTTGATTCCAAAAAGTGTAAAAAATCGTGTAACATTTGCTACATTTTGTACCGCCTTCAATCATCCTCACATCCATCAGACGAGACTTGAACTTGCTTTTACCGTTAAGAATCTTCTAAGTCAAAAGGGAGATTTTGCTGCTGATTTGTTAACAAATTTAATTATATCAAATAGACCCTTTAAACAATAATTATTAGCATTTATCTCGTAAAATTCGTTGATAATCATACAAATATAATTTAATATAGTTAATTAGGGTATATTTGTTGTATAAAAGTTATGCGGGCGCCGGGATTTGAACCCGAGTTATAAGCTTGGCAAGCTTAAGTGATACCAGGCTACACCACACCCGCATCGCAAAATTAAAAACCAAGAAGCAATCATCCCTTAAAAAGTATTACGATTGATTTGTATCTCCATTTGTTTTTATTCATTTTAAACCATTGTATAAAGTTTATCTTTGTGATATCCCGAATTAAGTTCCTCCTGGTTTTTCAACTTCATAATTTCAACACGCTCTTTTACAATTTACTCTTGTTTTATCAAGAAAAGCCTGATAGGGTGTCCGCAGACACCCGTTCTCCAGGCTACTATGAGGACG
>JAUXAU010000022.1 GCA_030619765.1 Thermoplasmatota archaeon | reverse complement strand
TGGTAAAAGTTTATGTTTCTCTCTTGTGATATTCTTTTACTATCACATTCACCAATAGTTGAACTCCGAGAGTTCACTCGATTCAATGTTTAGAGACCTCATTTTTTAAAATGGGGTCATTGAATCGAAACCATCATTTTTCAACATTCTGTATTAAAATTTTTCGTATTCAAACCTCTTATATTTTTGTTTCATAACTGGTGAAATATTCCAGAGATGCTGAACGATCGGAAGTGGTATTTTTTCTGCTTCTTTCTTTGTCTGTTGAAATTCTTTTTTAGATATTAAGGGGAACAATGGGCATTTTATAACGATAATACCTCGTTTATTATTTTGGTAACGTGGAATAACAGGCCACACCTTGCATAATGTAGGTTTTACACGGTGAATCTCACAAGAATAATCTTCTTTTAAATAGGGGCAGTTTCCATTGTCCCGTGATTTAATAGCATACACTCCATCTATGATTTTTGTAAAATGATCTTCGAATCCTGCTTTGAGAATATCGTGTTTTTCTTTTTCTGTTATAGGAGGGCTAAGTAGGGTACAGCACAATGCCTTACATCCGTTGCAAACCCCTAAAAACCGCTGGGAAATTGGCATAAGAAAAGAAAAAAATGCATGGTTTATAAACGTTACTGGATACGTTTATAATAAATAGAAATAATATATTATCTCATAAAATTAAAATATGGTAAATTAGTGTATATACTAGGAATACCAAATGAATCTTGATAGATTAATAACAATAATTACCTCAAACACATATCGGGACCTTCAAAGCAACCCAAAAATCCTTTTGACGGAACTAAAACAATTAGAAATACCACCAAAAAGGCAGGAAGATTTAATTAAAAAAATCATTAAAATTACAAAGATTACGAATAATCCAAAATTACGAGAAAGCTACCTCAGATCTTACATTAGAATCATTCAAGAAGGCATCCATGTCGATGGGAGAGGTGGATCAATAATCATTGAATTAACCAAAAAATGTACCAAACACTGCATCCATTGTTACTCAAAGTTTACCGGGCAACGAGAATACATGCCTGATAACATCCTAGATTCAATTATCAGTATCGCAAGAAAACAATTCAAACATGTCTTTCTAACTGGAGGAGAACCGACCTTGGATTACCGAGCATTCACCCTTGCTGAAAACAATTCAGACATGATGTTTTTTATGCTCACAAACGGCAGTGCGATTACACAGAACTATGCAAAACAGTTATCTCTATTTGGAAATTTAATTCCGTTGCTAAGCATCGACGGAAACTCGCCATCAACACATGATCATCTGCGTGGAGAAGGTAGCTACAGAGAAGTGATGAATGCAATTGAACATTTAAATGCAAACGGCGTTCCCTGGGGCTATATCAGTTTAGTTACAGCAACAAACATTGATGAGATTCTCAGTGAAGAATTCATAAAAGATAAAATCAAAAAAGGTGCTTTCCTTGCTCGATATCTCGAATACACTCCTGTTGGACCAACACCCAATATGGATCTAATCTTATCTGGACAGGCATACTATCTTCTTGAAAAAAGAAAAAACGAAATCATCAATTCAAATATGATCTACATGCAAGAAACGACACAGCCAAAATGCAATGGCTTAATCTACTTTGATGTTGATGGTAACATAAAAAACTGTTTTTGTTTTCATTATGCAAAATTCAATGTAACAAAAGGTGACATAGACGCATCAATTAAGAAAACACGTAAAGACTGGGTATCCTACCAGTGGACTGGTGAATGTCCTATATATGCTGATCCCAGAGGATTTAAAAACCACTTAGAAAAACTCGGATGGCAAAACCTTGCAACCACTGATGAACCATACCTTAACAATCCTGAAATATCCCAACAATTAGCACACAACTACCATGAATTCCTGAAAATTAAAGCAAAACATTGGGGGTAATGTTACAGAGAACCACGAGTACAGCTTCTATCAAACAAGAAACAGCTTTCTTTTTTATCCTTTGTGTGGAGGGTGTATTTAATAATATAAACAATATAATGTGTAGCAATTATGGATCAAAAGATAAAAATATTAATTGTGATAATAATAGTTATTTTCATTTCAGGCTTTTTAAGTATTCGTTATATTGCTGATGCTTCGGCTCTTGAAAAGATTAACGTAACAGTGGAGAATACTAGTATACAGGATCTGCGACTTACGTATTGTAAACTAAAACTAAAGGTGAGCATCTCTAATCCAACTACCGAGTATATCTCAGGACTTTCTGCGGAATTTGATATTTTTATTGCTAGTACCTATGTGGGGAATGGAAGTTTTCAAACAGCTTCAATCCCTGCACAATCCCACAAGACTGGAGATGTTCTTCTTACTATATACTATGCTAACGTGGGAAATGCCGTTATCGATGGGATAAAAACGGAGAACTTTGACCTTACAATATATGGAGAAGCAAAAGGAAATGTTCTCTTCAACCTTCTTACTGTTACGAAATCATTTACTTCGTCTTACTCATATTCTTAAAAACTAAAAGAAACACAACATATCCTTGGTTGTATATGCCTCACTCTGTGTTATTTATTAGTGTATTCTTATGGTATATGCCAACTTTTTGATTTCTCAATATCTGCCTCTCGTCCATACGCTGTTTTTGGTGTAATCCCCTTTGCAATCCCAGCAGCTGCAACAATTTTTATAATATCGCCAACTACAAAAGGAATAAGACCTAATGTTAGTAATTCCACAATTCCAATTGGTCCACTTATGCTTGTGAAATAGAGATTAAGCACCATTAAACCAGGTATATATATTAATACAAAGTTTGCAAAGAGCATTAATGGTAGCATACTAAGGAAGCTTCTTGAACGGATATACTTGTCTGTAAAATATCCAAGGAACAAAGCCGCAAAAATAAATCCGATGATGTATCCACCGGTAGCACCTGTGAGTACACCTATCCCGCCGCTAGAAAAGATGGACATCCCTATTTTTGGAGCAAACCATGGTACACCCATTGCCCCAATTCCTGCATACATCCCTAAGCTAATACCACCCCATCTTCTACCTAGTAAAATCCCTGCGAGCAGTACAGGAAATGTTTGTCCTGTAATGGGTACAGGTATTCCAGGAATATAGAAATAAAACTGTGCTAAAAGTCCTGTTAAACATGCAAAAGCGATAGCTAAAGAAAATTTATGTAAAAGTTCTAATTCATATCGCCATTTGAAAAAATTGTATCTTGCATTTTTGTACTTATTGATATACATTGTTATTTCCACAGTATTATATGCCTCCATTGTAAACTATGTCTGCTTGCATGGTTAACTATTTATTAATACTTTTTCCCAACATCTATATTTAAAATCATGTTCTTAAGGACTGATATCTATGAACTATAAATTATTTTGTTAATTCGTTTTTAAAAACTAAAAATGTATGGGTTTAGATAGTATTACCTTTTCTCACAGCTTCTAGATTTTTCTTTATGAATTTTTCTGGTGTATTGTGCATTATCGCTTCTTCGACTATCTTTAATGGTATAATGTCAGTAGTAGACAGGAATTTCCCTAGCATCACAAAATTTGCTCCAATGGGATTTCCTATTTCCTTTGCAATTTCTGATGCGGGCAATGAGATGCATTTCCCTTGACAATCCAATTTGATATCTTTCACATGATCCAAATCCGTAAAAACTAACGTGTCTTCACTCATTCTTCTGCTGAACTCATTGAATCCTTGCTGACTCATAACAATAAAGAAATCTGGCTTTCGTACAAATGCAAATTTAATAGGTCTATCTGAGATGACTATTTCAGTATGAACTGGCAATCCACGCTGTGCAGAACCATAAGTGCTAACTTGGGTGGCAAACATACCATGGAGGGTAGCAGCTGCACCAATGATATTACCCATAAGAAGTATCCCTTGCCCTCCAGAACCAGCGATTAAGATTTCGACATTTATGGTTTCACCTCCATTGAATGATTTTCTCTAATATTACTTCGAATTCTCTCCACAAAACCTTCCCGCTCGACATCAATGAATTCCCCTAAATTTAGTTCGTCTTTAGCCGCCTGAAAGGCTTTCAGATTTCGACGAGTGAATTGCGTAGTACATGGTGATATCACTTCAACAAATGCAAAACCTTTTTGCCCTTTCTTCAGTGCCTTTTCAATGGACTTTTGGAGTTGCATTTTATGTGCGGTGGACCATCTAGCAGCATATGAAGCTCCTACATATGCGACCAACCTTGCCAAATCAAAAGGATACTCTATATTGCCCCCTAAAGTCGTCCTTGTGATTGCTCCCTGAGGTGTTGTAGGACTCAACTGCCCACCCGTCATGCCATAGACTAGGTTATTTACACATATTACCGTCATTTCAAGGTTCCTCCTGGCTGCATGAATGAGATGATTTCCACCTATTCCAGCAAGATCTCCTTCTCCACTTATGACCACTACTTTTAGATCTGGATTCGCAAGTTTAACTCCAGTTGCAAAAGTTATAGGACGTCCATGTGTCGTATGTATAATATCTGCTTTAATATGAGGACTTGGTATCCACGCTGCACAACCAATACCACTCAGAAATACGAAATCATCTATAGTGCCATATAAATTCTCGATCGCTGAGGTTATAGAATTGAGCACTATCACATTCCCACAGCCAGGGCAGAATTTTGGAACCGCCCGCAAAAATTTGTCATGAATTTCTTTTATCGTGATAAACTCACCACCAAATTCAATAATTCACTGGGAGTGATTGGTTCTCCTCCTCCTATTTTAGAAAAGGAATGAATATTCGTTTTCTCATCGGTACATCTCTCAATTTCTCTAACAATTAAACCAGAATTATTCTCAGGGACGATTACATTTTTTAGTCCACTTATAAATGATCTCACTTCTTTATCTGGGAAAGGCCAGAGAGTAATTAATCTTAAATGAGCCAGCTTTATATTTTCCTCTTCAGCTAATTCTTGCGCTTCCCAGACAGCTCTCGAGACAGATCCATAACTGACAACACCAATTTCAGTCCCCTCAGGCATATTTCCCTCGATTTTAATGATTTTCTCCTTATTGCAAGTGATTTTATTGGCAAGGCGATATACTAGTTTTCTATGGATTTCTCCATTTAAAGTGTCTCTAAATCCCTTCTGGTCATGCGTACTACCTGTTACTAACACATTATATCCTTCATTTAAAAATGGCATAGGAGGGACAAGCTCATCATCAGAAATAGCGCCGAAGATGGGTTCATCTTTACATGTGGGTTTTTTTCTATTTATGATAGGCTGTTTCTCGGGTATTTCGATCGTTTCACTCATGCGTGATATATGCCCATCAGAAAGGAAAATCACTGGTGTACGATACTGCTCAGCTAGGTTGAAAGCTTGGATAATTAGCTCATAACTTTCTTTTACTGTACTTGGTACCAGGGTAATAATTTCATAATCTGCACAATGCGATCCATAACGCGCTTGGTATACATCCCCCTGACTGGCTAGAGTTGCCTGTCCTGTGCTAGGTCCAACACGCATTACATCAACTATCACGCACGGTGTTTCTGTCATAGCAGCGTAACCAATATTTTCCTGCATCAATGAAAAACCTGGTCCAGATGTTGCAGTCATCGCCTTAACTCCAGCCCAACTCGCTCCAATAACAGCACCTAGAGATGCGATTTCATCTTCCATTTGCACGCATACTCCACCAATCTGAGGCAATCTTTTAGAAAGGTGCTCCAAAATCTCGGAAGAAGGGGTAATTGGATAACCTGCAAAGAAACGGCAACCAGCAACTATAGCGCCTTCAGCTATTGCTTCATTTCCCTGCCAAAACTTCCGTTTAGCATGATTGTCTTTTTCTAAATTGTATTCCATGTTATCCTTACACTCTCATTTTTCATATGAACTAGTCGTACCTTGTAACTGTTAGGCCTTTTAAATGTAATCATTTGTTTAATTTGCTGTCTTTATCTCCTAGACATAGTAACTTCTTGGAATAGAAAATTCACATATGCTCAGCATCAAATATCAATCATTCTTGCGATTGTCTCCTTTCGTCGATAATCTGGCAAGAGCATTGGCGACATAATATCTGCCTCGATATTTGCATCCTTCAATTCTATATGATATCTCTTGATATGTTGAAGTGTGAGTTTTCCACGCTCGATTTCCTTTGCTTTCAGAGCAGCATTCTTGCCTGCGCGTTTCCCGAATACGATGCACTCCAACAACGAGTTACCCATTAATCTATTGCGTCCGTGAACGCCACCCTCGACTTCACCAGCCGCATATAAGTTTGCAATTTTTGTCTCAGCTTTTTCATTGACCATTATCCCGCCGTTCTGAAAGTGTTGGGTCGGATAAACAAGGAGCGGTTCTTTACTCATATCGATATCGAAGCGTTGATATTGTCTGTACATTGCTGGTAGTTTCTTTTGGATTGTGCCTTCCCCGTGAATGATATCAATCATAGGTGTATCGAGCCAAACGCCTAGTATGCCAGTTGGTGTTTTTATTCCTTTATTACTCTCGACACATTCTTTAATTATCGCTGCAGATTCGGCGTCTCTGGTTTCGAGTTCATAGATGAATCTATCTCCGTCATTATTTACCAATTGTGCGCCCAATCCCCTACATTTCTCAGTGACGAGAAGACCGACAATTTGTTCGGGAAATGCTGCTCCTGTTGGATGGTATTGAATGTTATCCATGAAAATGACTGGACTACCTGCTCGATATGCTATAACTAATCCGTCGGCAGTTGCGCCGTAATGGTTGGATGTTGGAAAATCTTGGACATGTAATCTCCCTGCACCACCCGTCGCAAGGATAGTGGTTTTAGCTCGAACCACAACATATTCTTCAGTCTCGAGGTTATACAATATTGCACCGGTGCATTTTTCATCATCAGTCAAAAGTTCGATTGCAGGTGAGAACTCGATAATATCTATACCTCGATTTTTAACCTCATCCCGCAAAGTTTTCATTATCTCACCGCCAGTATAATCTCTGGCGGAATGCATTCTCTTTCTCGACGTGCCGCCACCGTGGATCGTAATCATAGTTCCGTCATTCTCTTTATCGAACATTACGCCAAGGTCCTCAAGCCAAACAATAGTTTCGGGCGCATCTCGAACCAAGACATTTACTAATTCTGGTGTGTTATAGAATCCACCGCCACCAATCACGTCTAAGTAATGCCTAGGTGGAGAGTCGTTCGGTTTATCTGCAGCCTGAATCCCACCTTGGGCCATCATTGTATTCGAATCACCTAATCGAAGTTTGGTTGCTAACAACACACTCACGCCTTTCTCTTGAGCGATCAAAGCCGCTGAAGCTCCGGCACCACCTCCTCCGATTATAAGAACATCTATGTCATAATCTATTTCTGAAATATCGAATTTGGTCGGATCGATTTGGCTATAGGCTTCAAACAAGTTGGCGATTTCATGTATCACCCTCTCCCCTTTATTAGGACCTATTTTAAGTTCTCTCAAAGTCCCTGGTTGGTAATCTGGATGGAATTTATGTAATAATTCATCTTTCTCTTTCGATGTCAATAGAGATAACTCCTGCTTCATTCTTTTACCCCGGGTTTCCTCCAGGCGATTTATTGAATCTATCATATCTTGAGTGTACATGTTCGTCACCTCTCACTTTCCTCGGGTTCTATATCTCGTTCATTATACAATTTTTTAAGTATCTTAATATCGGATTTCATCAGATTTTTAAGTTCTTTATCGAATTTACCTTCAGAAATTTCAGCCATTCTAACCTTAACATGCTCTGTCTTCGGTGCTATATACTTGCCATACAACCGACGACAAAGTATCGCAATGTTATACTGTACAATCTCAGCCGGACATCGAACTGCACATAACCCGCACATTATACAATCAAATGATATGTCTGCAGCACTTTTGATGTCACCTCTGAGTGCGGCCTGCATATAATCCATCACCTCTATATCCTGAGGGCAAACTTTAGTGCAAGTATTGCAACTAACACATCTAGCTAGCTCAGGATATAGCTTAAGGAGTGTGCCACCTATCGGCTTGAGTTCGTCCAAATTATAATCGGCTTTATTCGCAGGAAAAAATGGAATCTGGACTAAATACATATTCTCTTCAACTACTGTTTGACATGCGAGGCCAGATTGAAGCTTGTAGTCATCTTTAAATCTATAAACTGTCCCACATCCGCCACAGAAACCACCTCGACAGCCACAACCTCTTATATACCTGTAACCCGCATATTCCATTGCCTTCATAATGGTCAGGCCATATGGGACTAGATATTTTTTTCCAATGATATATATAGAAATCATTTTTTTATCTTCAGACATGTTTTATCCTCCTCGGTTAAATATACATCTATCATCGCATACAGTTGATCGCTTTTGAAACCTTTCTGTTCCATTGCACCTGATGGGCATACTCCTGCGCAGGAACCACAACCTTTGCACAGCGCTTCGTTTACCTTTGCCTTCCCCTCCCCGAGTTCGATTGCGGAGAAGGGACATACGGAGACACAAAATCCGCATCCACTACACATCTCTTCATTGACAGATGAGACGTTGGCTTCAGTTTTGTATTTATCCTGGGACAAGAGGGTGCATGCCCTCGAAGCAGCTGCGTATGCTTGAAAGATGGATTCTGTGATAAACTTGGGAGAGTGGCATGTTCCTGCAACAAACATTCCCTCTGTAGAGAAATCCACGGGGCGCAGTTTTACGTGCGCTTCTAAAAAGAATCCATCGGCATTTAACGGTACCTTCAACATCTTAGCTATTTCCTCGTTATCTGAACGTGGCTTGAGTCCTGTTGAAAGAACCAGGTGATGGGTTGGTATTTTAAGCACCTCTTGCATCGTAGGTTCATAGGTTTTCACAACCATGCTACTTTCCATAATTAACTCTGGCTTTCTATCTTTATTATATTGGAGAAACATGATGCCCTTCTCTCTAGCCTCGTTATAGTATCTTTCTTTAAAGCCGTAAGTCATCATATCTCGATATAATATGAAAACTTCAGACCTAGGATTCAGGTCTTTTAATTTTATGGCATTCTTCAAAGCCTGCATACAACAGACACGGCTGCAGTATGGTTTATCGTCATCTCTGGACTCAACACATTGGATCATGACATATGTTTCGCCGTTTTGGATTTCTTCTGGCATAGTGGAACTTAATTTCTCCTCCAATTCTCGCTGCGTGAGAACCCTTGGGTCTTCCCCATAATGATATGCTTTTGGCATGTGTTCCTCTGTTCCCACGGTGACAATCACCACACCATGGTTGAATTCCTTTTCTCCTTTTGGTGTTTCTATCACTGTTTCATAGTTTCCTACATAGCCCTCAATGTTTTTCACTGTCGAGTTGGTATATATCCTGATTAGTTCGTGATTTTGCACCTTTTCTCTTGTATCTGTAAGAAATTTTTGGACATCCGTGTCTTCTAAGTTATAAAAAATATTGTTTAATTTTCCACCCAGTGACGGTTCTCTTTCTACAAGTACGGTTTCAAAACCTTGGTCCGCTATTGAGAGAGCAGCGGTCATACCCGAAGCGCCACCGCCGATGACTAGTGCCTTCTGTGTCACATCGATTTCGATATCTGACAAGGGCTGGAGAAGCCGGGCTTTCGCAACGCTCATTGCTATCAGTCTCTTTGCCTTTTCAGTTGCCTTCTCTTGTTCGTTCATGTGAACCCACGAACATTGTTCCCTTATGTTCGCCATCTCTAAAAGATATGGATTCAATCCAGCTTCCTTCAGACCTCTTTTGAATACTGGTTCATGTGTTCTTGGTGTGCAGGCAGCCACAACTACCCTATTCAGATCATGCTTCTTTATTGCCTCAGCGATTTTCTTCTGAGTGTCTTGCGAACAGGTATAGATATTCTCTTCAGCATAGACAACACTATCGAGTGACTGGGCAAATTTGACAACATTTGGAACGTCAAGGTATCCACTAATATTTATCCCACAGTCACAAACGAATACTCCTGTTCGGGGATCCTGTTGAGACACGTCTTTTTCAAGTGGATACGTTTTTTCTTTTACTAGTGTACCTCGTACACTCCTTAGCAAGGCTGCTGCTTTTGATGCTGCTGCAGAGGCCTGCATAACAGACTCGGGAATATCCTTCGGCTCAATAAACGAGCCGGCAATGAACACACCTGGCTGAGCGACAGTAACAGGATCCTGCGGATTCGCTTGAACAAAACCAAATTCGTTCCTCTCCAAGCCCATTTTTTTCATGAAAGCTTCTCGAGCCTCGGTAGTGCAGAGTCCTATGGAGAGGACTACTAAATCAAACGTCTCTTCTCTGAGTTCACCCGCTTCATCCTCATATCTGACAAGTAGATTCTTCGATTTTTTATTTTCAACTATTTCTGAGAGGCGGGAGCGTACGTATCGTATTCCATGCTCTTTTTTTGCTTGCTCGATATATTTATCGAAATCCTTGCCAAATGAGCGGACATCGATGTAAAAAACCGTTGGTTGAATATTTGAATCGTGCTCTTTTGCAATTATCGCCTCCTTTGCAGTGTACATGCAGCACATCGCTGAACAATATTCGTTTCCAATCGACTTATCCCGAGAGCCTACACATTGAACCCAGGCTATTTTCTTTGGTTCTTTCTGATCGCTTGGCCTCATAATCTTCCCCATAAATGGGCCTGAGGGCGAAAGGATACGTTCAAATTCAAGACTTGTTACAACATTATCAAATTGTTTGTAGCCAAACTCTCTCTTAATAATGGGATCAAAAGGCTGAGCACCTGTGGCAAAGATTACGGCGCCTACATTAATCTTTAGGTTTTCTGCCTTTTCATCATGGTTTATAGCGCCGGCTTTACAAACCTCTACGCATTTACCGCAGTCAATACAACCTCTATGCTCTTCATCCCCCTCCTTGTCTACGACATAAGCGTTTGGGATCGCCTGTGGATAATACTTGTAAATGGCTTTTCTTTCAGAAAGTCCGTGATCGAACTCGTTGGGTAAAGAGATTGGACATACTTCTGCACAATCACCACATGACGTGCACAGCTCAAGATCAACGTATCGCGGTTTTTTTAAAGCCTTCACAATTAAGTTGCCTGGTTTACCTTTGATCCCTTGAACCTCGGTATTAGTAATAATCTCAATATTTTCATGTCTCCCGCAGTCGACAAGTTTCGGAGAAAGAATACACATCGAACAATCATTTGTGGGAAATGTTTTATCGAGCTGGGCCATGATGCCACCAATTGCAGGTGTTCTCTCTATAATATACACCTTGAATCCCATATCGGCAAGATCTAAGGAGGCTTGTATACCTGTGATACCTCCACCGATGACTGCAACTGCTCCAATCCAATCAGATTTTTTTCCCATATTTTGCCTACCTTCTTGCATACCCCTCTCTGATAGCTATATTTCTTACGGCGCTCATCAATCTTGGAATTTCAACACCTTGTGGGCATTGGGTTATACATCGATAATGTGTAGAACAGATTCCAACAAATTCATTGGAAAAAACGTTGTCCTTCATACCCAGAAGAACGTTCTTGATGACCTTTCTTGGAGAATATAGTGGATCAAGATCACGCTCAGGGCAGCCAGCAGTACACGTTCCACATGAGAAACAATTGTATATGTCTTTGCCAGATTCATGATCTACAATCTTATATTTGAACTCCAAATCAAGATATTTTTTTGCCTTTTCTCCCGTTACATCCTCCATCTGTTCTTCTAACAGTCGCTCATTACGTACTACATTCATAACTCCTTTGATATTTACTTCCTGGGGGCATTTTTCCAAACAGCGGTAGTGGTCTGAACAGATCCAGATAAATTCACTTGACAGTACCTCTTCCTTTAGACCAAATAATGCCTTTCTAATGATAACACGCGGATTCCACTCTTCTTTTACAGTCTGCTCTGGGCAGCGGGCAGTACAAGCACCGCAGGCGAAACATTTCAGGATGCCTTCGCCACCTTCTTCTTGGGCTATCTGAAACTTGAAGTTTGAATCGATCTTCTTGCTGTCTATTACATCCATTCTACTTTTCTCCTACCTCTTGGTATTCGTCTTCTTTGTAGATCACCATCGGCACCTTTTTCTCTATATCACTTCCAGGGTTATATTCAAATTCTTTCTGTACGTTTTCACCAATCGGTATGATTATTTCCATTAATGGTATATCACTTGGGCAGGCCTGTTCGCAAAGTCCACATCCGACACAGGAAACGACCATGTGATTCATCCTTGTCGTATGGAACAGAAGGGAGTCACTGGGCATCTTGAACAACCCCTTTTTTTCAGCCTTTCCGATGTACTTATTTACCTCTAGATCAAAAACAGATGACTCGAATAGGCATTCCCTACAGTAACAGATAGGGCATACCTTCATACAGTTATGACAATTCACGCACTTATCAAAGAATTTAGCCAGTGCGTCAATGCCTTTTATATTACTTTTATCCTTGATAAACTCCATTCGGTTTTTTGCCTTTTCTTCTCGAATCCTCTTTATGGCCTTTTCCCTATCATTTGTGTCTTTTGATACCTCTAACTGGATCCCTTCAAGTAATTTCTTACCTTTTTTACTATTAATCTGAATCAACAACTCTTTTTGAGGGTCCATACCATACAGTCCAATAATAATGTCAGCATTACTTGGTATAGGATCCTTACACGTGTAGCAAGCGGATCTAAGGTATTTCACTACATCACTTTTCTTTTTGAAAGAATCGAGTATGAACTCTGTTGGCGTTGCTTTTTCTGGGAAATCAGAATAGGTATTCACAGGGAAAGTTCCAAGGCAGTCTACACCAATTATCACAATGTTTTCGATATTTGCCTGATTCAATTTAACAAGTTCTACAAGCGCTCGTATCTGGCACGATCTCATGACAACACCTATCGGCTTGCTTGCACTCTCTACTTTTGTGATCTTGGAGATAATAGTTGCTGTTGACACAGGCAGGACCGGTGCAAATACATTTGAATTCAATTTATCAGGATCAGATATTAACACAGGGAAGGACATTGCCTTGGATGGGACCTCCTGCATAACTAATAATGCTTGCACCTTCTTTGATTTGAGAAGTTCCTTTAATAGGTCATTAACAGAGGCGACTGTATCTCCGTTTTTAACCTTCAGTACCTTATCTGTCATTTTTATATCACCCATGCTAAATGTTCCAATGTTTTGCAATCGGATTTGGACCAAGTTTTTTGATCTCCTCTGTCATCTCCTTCATGGTATCAGCAAATTTCTGACCCTCTGATGCGGAGACCCAGCGAATCCATATTCTCTCTTTTTCTAGGCCCAATGTTTCCAAAATCGACTTCAGAAGCACAGCTCTTCTTCTTGCCTTGTAGTTACCATCAAGGTAATGACAATCACCAGGATGACAGCCTCCAATGAATACTCCATCAGCCCCTTCTAAAAGAGCTCGCATGATATAGACCGAGTCCACAGATCCAGAACACATTACCTTTATGATTCTGACGTTTGGAGGATATTGTATCCTGCTAGTTCCAGCTAAGTCTGCCCCAGCGTAACTGCACCAGTTACACAAAAAGCCTACAATCTTCGGTTCGAATTCTTCCATTTCAATCACCATTAACTCTCATTTTTCTCACTCTAAACAGGCATCGATCATCGATATTATCTGTTTTTTAGTAAATGTATTCTGCTGTGATACACCGCTTGGACATATAGCCGAGCATGAGCCACAGCCTTGACACAATATTTCATTAACTTTTACCACCTTTTTTTCTTCATCAAATTCTATGGCGTCATATGAGCATACATCAATACATAGTTTACATCCTGCACAGTTTCTAGATGTAATATAGGCTATGTTGCCCTTGGTCTCAAGATAAGGTTTTGAAAGGATTGTAGCTGCTCTTGCACCTGTTGCCATGGCTTGAAGTATCGATTCTTCAATAAACCTGGGTGAATGCGCCAGGCCGCAGAGGTATATGCCATCAGCAGAGAAATCCACTGGCCTAAGTTTTACATGAGCCTCGGCATAAAACTTATCTTCATTTAATGGAACTTTCAATTTTTGTGTTAATATAGAATTGTCTTGTGGTATAACTCCTGCACTTAAAATCAGTTTATCAGGATGAAGATTCACATCTCTCCCAATTATGCGTTCTGTGGTCTTTACGGTTATCTTTCCTTTATGAAGTTTGACCTTTGGTTCATCATCTTCATTGAATCGGATAAATATTATTCCTTTATTCCGTGCCTTACTATATAACATGTCCTCTTTGAAACCGTAGGTTCGAATATCTCGATAAAGAACATACACGTCAACGTCTGGATTGATCTCTTTTAGTCTCAATGCATTCTTCAATGCTTGTGAGCAACATATCCTGCTACAATATGGGCGTTCATCGTTGCGAGATCCAACGCACTGAATCATTACAACTTCTTTCAAATTCTTCAAATAAGGCTTCTTATCAAATAAATCCTTCTCAAAATCTGTCTGTGTTACGATATCATTACTATTTTTATATTGATACTCGACTGGATTGTAGGGTACTCCGCCTGTGGCTACTACGATTACTCCATGTTGGATATCTTCTATACTCTTTTTATTTTTTGATTTTAATTTTGTGTTAAAATTACCAACATATCCTGACAAAGATTCGATTTCAGTATCTGTGAATACCTCTATGTTGGAATGACCACTAATCCTCTCAATAGTTTCTTTTAGTAACTCCTGTGGTTTCTCTGTGTCCACTCCGATGTAAATATTCTTTAGATGGCCGCCGAGTTCACTTTCTTTTTCTACAAGGAATACCTTGTAACCTTGATCCGCAATAGACAGAGCAGAGTGCATTCCAGCTATGCCTCCTCCTATGACCAATGCATTCTGGATGACAGATGTCTGGAAATGATAAACAGGGAAGAGTTCTGATGCTTTTGCAACGGCCATTCTTACAACATCGATTGCTTTTTTGGTGGCTTTTTCTGGATCGTTTTTATGAACCCAGGAGTTCTGATCTCTAATATTTGCCATCTCAAAAAGATGGGGGTTCAATCCAGCCTCGTGAAGGGTATCCTGGAAAAGAGGTTCATGGGTTCTTGGAGTACATGATGCTACAACAATACGATTCAAGCCAAATTCCTTTATTTTTGTCTTCATATCTTCCAGAGAATCATGAGAACACGTATAGATGCCATCGCCTGCATACACTACATAGGGCAGTGTTTTTACAGATTCAACAACTCTTCTGACATCGACAACGCCGGCGATGTTTATACCGCAATGACAAACAAAAACACCTATTTTTGGGAGTTCATTGCTTATATCCCTCTCCTCGGGATACTCCTTTTCTAGGATTTCTGTCCCTCTGACATCGGCTATATCTTTTGCCACTCCTGCTGCGGCAGCCGAAGCCTGTGTAACACTCTCAGGAATGTCTTTAGGTTCAGTTGCTGTTCCAGATGTATAGACTCCCTTTCTTGATGTTAGTACCCGTAGGTACGGATCTGTTTCAATGAAACCATATTGATTTAGATTAACTTCTAGAATTTTACTGAGGTCCCCGAGTGACTCACACGGTTGCAATCCTACTGATAACACAACCATATCATAGGTTTCTTGTTTAGTTTTACCGTCATCATCTACATACCGGATTCTAAGGTTTTTTGTCTCCCTGTCCTGTTCCACCCTAGGAATGCGGCATCTACGATAAACCACACCTTGCTCGTCTTTTGCTCGGTTATAATATTTTTCAAAATCCTTTCCAAACGAGCGCATATCCATGAAATAAATATGTGTTTCAACCCCAGGTTGATGCTCCTTTGCAATCACTGCCTCCTTCGTCGCATACATACAACAGACAGCTGAGCAATAAGGTCTATCACAACTTTCATCCCTAGAGCCAACGCATTGCAACCACGCGATCTTTTTGGGAGGTTCACCGTCAGAAATACGCTGTATATGACTTTTATATGGGCCAGATGCTGAAAGCATGCGTTCAAATTCGATACTCGTTAAGACATTGGGATAGACCTTGTATCCATAGCTGTCACCCTTGGACGGTACATATTTGTCGAAACCAGGAGAAATGATTACTGAGCCCACATTTATGGTTTCTATCATCTCTACCTGATTATGATCAATGGCGTCTCTCCCACAATGCTCAACGCACTGAAGACACTCACAGCAACCTGCACAATTTATACATCGTTGGGCCTCACAAACCGCTTGCTCTTTGCTAAAGCCACCCTCCACCTCATCAAAAGATTTTATCCTATCTTCAGGTGCTAGATGGGAGGGGCGCTCACGTTGTTTCGGAAACCGAGGCGTTTCAGGAGGTATCCCTGCCTTTTCGTTTTCTTCTTTCTCTCTACCTTCCCGCAGATCTTCGCTATTGAGGTATCTATCAATGGATATCGCCACCTCATGCCCTGCACCTATTGCCTCCACCGCGGAGGCCGGACCAGTCACTGCATCCCCGCCTGCAAACACGCCCTCTTGAGAGGTTTGAAATGTTATAGGATCGGCATCGATCAATCTCCTGTCACCCAATTTAACGGAGTTTTTCTCTAATGGCTGTTCCTCGATTTCTTGTCCAATGGCGATGATTACAATATCAGTACTGATATCGAACTCGGAACCTTTTATTTCAATAGGCCTTCTTCTTCCGCTAGCATCAGGCTCTCCTAGCTCCATTTTCACGCATCTTAAACATATATCTTTTGCCCTGGTTACTACCTTCAACGGGCTTGTTAAGAATTTGAAAGCAATGCCTTCCTCCTGGGCCTGGACTGTCTCCTCCTCACTCGCAGGCATTTCAATTATTGTTCGTCTATATATGATGGTAACATCGCCCCCGAGTCTCTTTGCGGTACGGGCGGAGTCCATGGCTACATTTCCTCCACCGATGACCAGGACCCTCTTATCCTTAAAATGATCCTTTGGGATCTCATCGCTGTTTAAATCCCTCAGATATTCCACACCCTGAAGAACAGATTTATTCTCCTCGCCCTCGACTCCAAGGGAACGTCCCTTCTGCACCCCTATGGCGATAAAGATCGACTTGAAACCTTGCTTTTTTAGATCTTTTAGATCGAAATCCCTTCCGAATCTCTTATTGTTTTTAATCTCGATGTTATCTTCCTTAATTAACCGGTCTATCTCCATATTCAGGTATTCCTTTGGCAGCCTATACTGAGGAACGCCGTAGTAGAGCATCCCGCCATTATGTTTCTCTGCCTCGAAGATCGTTGGTCTATATCCCGCCCTAGAGAGGTCGGATGCCACAGTGAGGCCAGCTGGACCAGCACCGATGATAGCGACCTTTCTGTTGTTCCCTCTTTTCTTTTTTTCTGATTCTATTGGCTCCGTTTCTCCTTTTGCCTCCTCTCTTGCTTTAAGATGATCTTCGAGAACTTTTGGATTATCATATATGTAATCGGCGATGAATCTTCGTATTTTGCAAATCGAAATCGATTCATCAATGTCTTTGCGATTACATTCTGTTTCACATGGGTGATAACAGATCCTTCCAAGAGAGCCAGGTAAAGGTATTTTTTCCTTGATGAGCGCATATGCTTCTGCAAACTTTTCTTGCGAGGCAAGAGCAATAAAACCCTGGGCATTTAATCCTGCAGGGCATGTCAATTTACAAGGTGATATATCCTTTGATTTATCTATTGCAAATACATTCGGAATAGCCTGTGGAAATGGTTGATAGATCGCCTTCCTAAGAACCAATCCTTCGTCAAAATCTGACAAAACATTAACGGGGCAATGCTCTACGCAATCTCCGCATCCGTTACATTTTTCCAGATCGACAAATCGAGGATGTTTTTTGATCATGACTTGAAAATTTCCCACATCTCCCGAGATGCTAGAAACCTCGGCGTTACTTATGATTTCTATATTTCTGTGTCTGCCAGTGGCCACCAGCTTTGGACCGAGGATGCACATTGCACAGTCATTCGTAGGGAAGGTCTTATCCAATTGTGGCATCGTGCCGCCAATGCTTGGTTCCTGCTCCACGATGTAAACTTTAAAACCGGCATCGGCGAGGTCGAGAGCCGATTGAATGCCTGAGATGCCGCCCCCTATGACTAAAACTGCTCCTATCATGTTACCGTTGTTGATGGAGTCTCGACGTGTTATGTTCTCTGTGGTCTTGTTCTTAAAGACGTCGGTACCTTCAACTAAGAGGGCAGATCCATCTTTTTCGGTGGCAGACATATGTTATTCTTCTCCTTTTTCAAATTACTATTCACATTTTTCTTAAATTACCTCTTCAATCATACGAAGTATCTGTTTTTTTGTGAAGTTTTTATGAATGGACGCATTGCTAGGACAGGCTGAAATACAAGCGCCACATCCAACACACAATGCTTCATTAACCTCCGCGATCTTTGTTATTTCGTTGAGCTCCCGAGCCTTATATGCACAGACCTCTACACATACTCCACATCCAGTGCATATTTCTTCATCTACAGCGGCGATTAATGGATCCAGCTCCAATTCTGGTTTGGAAAGAATGGTGATTGCTCGGGCTGCGGCGCCGCTTGCCTGGGCTACTGTTTCTGGAATATCCTTTGGGCCCTGAGCACAACCTGTAAGATAAATTCCAGCAGTCAATGTTTCAAGGGGTCGAAGTTTTGGATGTGCTTCAGTGATAAAACCATGGGCATCTGTGGATATTTTCAGCTTTTTTGCCAGTTCTTTTACTCCTACATTTGGAACTGCAGCCATAGCCAAAACGACCATATCTGCTGCGATTTCGATCTTTTTACCTGTAAGCGTGTCTACACCCCAAACGATAAGCTTGCCATCATCCCTGTCATCCTGAAAAATTCTGGAAACCTTTCCCCTCAAATAGAGTATCTTCTCGTTTTCTATAGCCCGTTGAACAAATTCTTCGTAGCCTTTTCCCCCCGAGCGAATATCTATATAAAAAACGTAAACTTGACCATCATGAACTGCATGTTTATAGAGCAAAGCATGCTTTGCGGTATACATGCAGCAAAACTTGGAGCAATATGGCATTCCATGCTCTGGATCCCGTGAGCCAACACATTGGACGAACACCACTTCCTTTGGGATCTTGCCATCTGAGGGTCTTTTGATCTCACCTGAGGTTGGGCCAGAGGCAGATAATAATCGCTCAAACTGTAACCCATCGATTACATCTTTGTATTTTCCATATCCATATTCACCAACATTCTCTTTTGATAGAAGATCATAGCCCGTAGCTACTATAATTACTCCCACATTCTCTTCAATGAATTTTTCTTTCTGATCATAATCTATCGCGCCAGTAGGGCATTGTTTTTCACATAGCCTACATTTGCCTGTTTTGAAATAGATACAATTCTCACTATCGATTATAGGTTTTTTTGGAACTGCCTGTGGGAACGGGATATAAATCGCCTTTCGGGGGCCCATATAGCGTTCAAACTCAGAAGGAACCTTAGTTGGGCATTTTTCCGAACAGAGACCGCAACCAGTGCATTTATCCCAATCGACGAAGGCGCTCTTCCTCCTAATTTTCACCTTAAAGTTACCTATATATCCTTCTACCCCTTCCACCTCTGAATAGGTAAGAAGTTTTATATTTGGATGATGTCCAACCTCTACTGTTTTGGGTGTGAGTATACAAGAGGCACAATCCAAAGTAGGGAATGTTTCAGATAGTTGTGACATCCTCCCGCCAATAGAAGAGGTCTTCTCTACCAAAACAACTTCATATCCGCTGTTAGCTATATCCAATGCCGCTTGCATGCCACTAATACCGCCACCGATCACTAGTGCCTTTTTGGTAATTGGAATGTTTATTGCGGTAAGTGATTGATTTAATTTCAATTTTTCAATCATGCTTTTTATTATCTCTATTGCTTTCTCAGTCGCCGTCTTTTTATCTTTATGGACCCAGCTGCATTGCTCTCTGATATTTGCATTCTCGAATTGATATGGGTTTAAACCTGCAGAGGCAACTGCGTTTCTAAAAGTAATCTCGTGAAGCGTAGGGGAGCAGGCAGCGACAATAACGCCATCTAATTTTTTCTCCACAATGGCTTTCTTGATCATATCCTGGCCCGGATCCGAACACATATACGTATAGTCCACAACATGGGCCACACTTGGATGTTTGCTTATGACCTCAACCACCTTTTTAATATCAACCGTTTCCGCAATATTAAGGCCACAATGACAGACGAATACTCCTATTCGCTTCATTCTCTCTTTCACCCGCCCAAAACTAGATTTTTGTTTAGAAGCACCGGTCTAGGATCTACAAAATGCTCACCAAAATCGCATATGTTTTCGTCAAGTCCCAATGCAATAGCTAGAAGTTGGGTGAAATAAAAAATAGGTATAAAATTGAATTCCTTGTATCTCGCCTTAACATCTCTTTGGCGATAATCTAGATTAAAGAAGCACAAAGGGCAGCCTACAACAATCGCCTCTGCACCTCTAGTACCCGAAGCGTCAATAATCATTTTTGCTCGTTCAACCACTGGTTCAATATCATCAACGGTGTGGTATGAGCCGCAACACTCGATCTTAAATGGACTTTCAACAGCCTCGCCTCCCAAAGCCTCGATAAGGTCCTCCATTACCCTTGGAGCTTCGATATCATCTATTCCTATGCCTTCTGGTCGCAACAAAAGACAGCCATAGTATGGGGATAACTTCAGGCCATCTAATGGCCTCTTAACCTTGTCTTTGATCTCATCGAATCCGACTTCATCCCTTAAAAATTCCAGGAGATGCAACACAGAAACGTTGCCACTATAATCTTTTTCCTCATCCATGAAATTGTTGATGCGGTCTCTCTTTTCAGTATCTTCCAACATTATCCTGTTAGTTTGTTTTAGCGTGTTATAGCACATCGCGCATAATGTTACGACCTTATCTGCCCCAGTCTCCAAAACCCTAATGAGGGTTCTCACCGATGCTAGTTGATGCATCAAATCATCATCTGCCAGCGAATGAACTGTGCCGCAGCAGTTCCAACGGGGCAATTCGACCATTTTGTGGCCTAGGCTCCCCATTGATGCGATGGCCGGAGCTTCGAAATTTTTGGCCGTTGTCTTTAACGTACACCCCGGATAATAACATAGCTCCATTTTTTCACTACCCCGTCGTCTTCCTAAGATTACTAACCAGTGCTATTTGAGGCAAGTTTTCGTCGATGTCTAATTCCGATGGCTCAACATAGTTTGTGCTCTTCCTTAGAAGTAATAACCGGAGTGCCTCCATTACCTTTGCTAAATCTACGCCTTTTGGACATCTTGAAGTGCATGAGAAACAAGAAGCACACAGCCAAATGGTTTTAGAATTAAGCACGTCACCGATCTGTCCGAGCTGGACTAACCTTATAATCTGGTTTGGCAATAAATCCATTAAAGTAACCATAGGGCAGCCGGCAGAACATTTTCCGCATTGATAGCATGCTAAAACATTTTGTCCACTGATATCTTCAATTTTTTTAATAATCGCGTTTTGAGCATCATTTCGAGATAGCCTTATTCTCATAGGGGCAGAGCCGCTGACAGGTATAGCCTTCTCTTCAACAGCCACTAGCTCCCGACCTTTCTCAGCTTCTAGCTTCATCTTCAGAAGGTCAATGCCCTCTTCACCAAAAAGAAGGTTCACATCTCCTAGAAGACCGGCGATCAACTCGTCTTTGATGTCCTTGTATTCATATGTATACCGAAATGTGCCGCGAAACGGTTCTGTTGTTCTGTTGACCAAGCCTCTCTTATATAAACGTGATAGTACAGTATTAACAGTTACATATGTGATCGTCATTCCCTCGTCTCTGAGGGCTTTAAAAATTTCTCTAGCATTGATTTTCTTTTCTTTGTGCAACACAGATAAGATCCTTTTTTCAAGAGAGCCTAGCATTTTTATTCCCCATGCTATTACACATGTAATATTACACCTGTCTTATAAGTATTTCGACAAAATTAACAGAGGTTGGCAAGAAATTAGTGGTTCATAGCTTTTCAGTTCAGTTTCCTATTACAACTAAAACATCTCCAGATTCGACCAAGTCACCCTCTGAAACCCTAATCTCACGAACAACACCATCTAAGTTAGATATTACCTCATTCTGCATCTTCATAGCCTCCAACACCAGAAGTGGAGACCCTATTTTAACAGAATCGCCTTCTTTTACCTTGATTGAAATTACTCTCCCTGGCATCGGTGGATGAATTATACCTTCTCCGCCAGACATCTTATAAGCTGGTTTTCCAACCTTTATGTCTTCTGTTTCCTCTGTAGCGTTATACCAGGATAGCCTTCCACGTCTCAGATTTCGAACCTCAACTGCATGTTTATGACCATCGATTGATATATATGCCCCTTCAAATCGCACAAGAAATTCCTTTTTTTCTACATTAACAGTCAATCCCTTACCAGTCTTTTTTGTCTCTGCTTGAAATGTTTTTCCTTCCACTTCGATAGTTATAGTCTTACCTATACCAACTTCCACGTTGTAGGCTTTTCCATCAATAAAAAGGTCGAATCTCATCGCTTTGGCCTCCGAGCAAGTTGGTTATACCTTCCAGCCATTTTCCATTTACTAACTGGTTGAACTTCATTGACTTTTTTATTAACCTTTAGATAATTAGTTATTCCTTCTTCTGATAGAGCGAGAGCTGCTGAAACAACAGCGACTGTTCTTGTCATTTCGACTCTATGTTCCTCACCTTCTTTACTCAGTTTATCAATGATTCCTTTTCGATTTATAAACGTCGTATCAATATCTCCCTTCTTGAAAGATTTATCTTCAAGTACCTTCAAATGAAACGGGATATTTGTTTCAATACCCTCGACCCGCATCTCTCTCAATGCTCTTTTCATTCTCTCAACGACTGTTTCCCTTGTATCTCCCCAGACAATGACCTTTGCAAACAGAGAATCATAAAAGGTTGGAATCTCAGATCCGACCACAAGCCCTGAATCAATTCTAGTCCCAATCGAACCAGGTGGCTCGTAGCGGGTTATTGTACCAGGGGAGGGTAGAAAGTTGTTGTAAGGATCTTCTGCGTTTATCCTGCATTCCATTGCCCAACCTTTAAATTGAATATCTTTCTGTGAATAATCTAGTACCTCTCCTGCAGCTATTTTTATCTGGTCCTTGACCAAATCCTTAGCTGTTATCATCTCTGTAACAGGATGCTCAACCTGTAATCTCGCGTTCACCTCATTGAAATAGAATTCTTTTCCATCGTAGAGGAACTCAATTGTTCCTGCATTCGTATATTCCGCCAATCTAGCTATCTTTACTGCCCTTTCACCTATCTCACTCCTTGTTTTTTCATCAACCACGATGCTAGGAGCCTCTTCTATCAGCTTCTGGAATCTTCTTTGAATTGAGCACTCTCTTTCTCCAAGATGAA
Source organism: Thermoplasmatota archaeon (assembly GCA_030619765.1). GTDB lineage: Archaea > Thermoplasmatota > E2 > DHVEG-1 > DHVEG-1 > JAGLML01. Next base: position 17,154 of record JAUXAU010000022.1, on the reverse strand, counting down.
TAATATTACCATGTCTATCTGCCAATATCTGGAATTCAATATGTCTTGGTTTAGTCAGGTATTTTTCGATAAAAATGTTGGGGTTGCCGAAGGCTGAAAGCGAGGAAGAACGAGCGATTTCGAGCTTATTCAAAAGATCCTCTTTGTTTTCCACCACTCCCATGCTTATTCCGCCACCGCCAGCTGAAGATTTTAAAATCACAGGAAAACCTATTTCCTTGGCAATTTCCAATGCATCATCATCTTCCACAGCTTCGCCGCTCCCAGGAGTAATTGGGATGCCTTCCTTTTTTACAAATTTACGTGAAGCTATCTTATCGCCAGCCTTTGCCATTGCCCAGTAATCCGGCCCTATGAAAACGATACTGTTTTCCTCACATTTAAAGGCAAACTCTGAATTTTCTGCTAAAAATCCATAGCCCGGATGAATTGCCTCCGCCCCTGTTTCTTTTGTTATTTCTATAATCTTGTTAGCGTTCAAATAGCTTTGAAGGGAGGGACTTGGGCCGACATGGTACGCCTCATCTGCGTAACGTGTGTGAAGCGCGTTCTTGTCTACGTCAGAGTAGATCGCGACAGTAGCAATCCCCATCTCCATACAGGTCCTCATGACCCGAAGCGCAATTTCTCCCCTATTAGCAACTAGTATCTTTTCGAACATGTTCTTCACAATGGTATATTCCCATGTTTCTTGGCAGGTCTATCTTCTCTCTTATTTAGAAGTGTGTAAAGGGCATTTATTAGTCTTGGTCTCGTCTCTTGCGGTTCTATGATATCGTCGATATATCCCATCTCTGCTGCAATATAAGGATTGGCGAACTTTTCCCGGTATTCGGTGACAAGTCCCTTTACCTTTTTCTTGGCATCTTTAGCTGCCTGGATTTCTTTCCTGAAAATGATGTTAACCGCACCATCAGGACCCATAACCGCAAGTTCCGCAGAGGGCCAGGCAAAGTTTATATCCGCTCTTATATGTTTTGAACACATAACATCATATGCTCCACCGTATGCCTTTCTCGTGATAACAGTCATTTTTGGGACATTAGCCTCACAGTATGCATACAATAATTTCGCGCCATTTTTTATGATACCACCATGTTCCTGTTTTGTACCTGGAAGAAATCCAGGGACATCTACGAATGTCAAGAGTGGAATGTTAAAAGCATCACAGAATCGTACAAACCTTGCACCTTTAGTGGATGAAGCTATGTCAAGGGTGCCCGCCAAGACCTTCGGTTGATTTCCAATAACTCCCACTGGATAACCATCAAGTCTGGCAAAGCCAACAACTATGTTTCTTGCCCAATGTTCATGAACCTCAAGGAATTCGCTATTGTCAACTACATGTTTGATTACCTCTTTCATATCATAGGGTTTATCCGACTCGTCAGGAAGTATATTTACAAGCTCCTCATCCATTCTGTTGGGGTCATCGCTGGTTTCTATTCTCGGTGGGTCATCTAGGTTATTGGATGGTAGATAGGAAAGAAGGGTTTTGATGTATTCAATGCAATGCTCTTCGTTTTCCGCTGCAAAGTGCGCCACCCCACTCTTTTGGTTATGGGACATCGCTCCACCCAGTTGCTCGAAAGTTACCTTTTCGCCAGTGACCGCTTTTATAACATCAGGGCCGGTAATAAACATGTGGCTAGAGCCTTTGACCATAAAAATGAAATCTGTCATGGCAGGTGAATAAACGGCACCCCCAGCACAAGGTCCCATGACGGCAGATATCTGGGGGATAACACCAGATGCCATTACGTTTCTAAAGAATATTTCGGCATATCCGCCTAGAGATATAACTCCTTCCTGTATTCTCGCCCCACCAGAATCATTCAAACCAATCAACGGTGCACCGTTCTTTAAAGCTAAATCCATTACCTTACAAATCTTCTCGGCAAACTTCCACCCCAAAGAGCCACCAAATACAGTGAAATCCTGTGAGAATACATATACCAAACGTCCATCAATTCTCCCATAACCAGTAACTACTCCATCACCGAGTATCCTCTTCTTCTCCATTCCGAAATCTGTGCAATGGTGGAGTGCAAATGCATCCAATTCTACGAAACTATCTTTGTCAAGCAACAAATCAATTCTTTCTCTTGCAGTTAGCTTGCCCTTCTCGTGCTGAGCAGTGATTCTCTCTTTTCCACCGCCCAAACTGGCTTGTTTTTTCTTTTCCCTCAACTCCTTTATTTTTTCATCCATAGGCATGTAATCACCATCACGCGTTTACCTGAACATTGACGTCCTAAATAAGGTTAAGGCTTTTAATATTTATAGTTTTAAGGAGGCAGATAAACCAAACCATGTAAAAATTTAAAAATAGGTGTTAACTATCAGGGCACAATGGCAAAGGTATACATCTCCGGCGTTGGTATAACCAAGTTTGGTAGGCGTAAAGAGTCATTGCAAACTTTAATGTACGAAGCTTACGCGCATGCCACCACAGCTCAAGAACCAGAATTTGATGCAATCTTTGTAGGTTGTATGAACCCAGATGAATTTGTAGGGGATAGTAATTTTGCTACACTGATTGCTGACCACTTGGGGCTATACCAAACACCTAGCGTGAGGATTGATAATGCACCAGCTTCAGGCTCAGCAGCGTTTGAACAGGCGTTTTTTTCAGTTGCATCAGGTCATTACGAAAAGGTTTTAGTGCTAGCAGGTGAGAAGATGAGCGCACTCCCCACCTCCATAGCCACTAGAATTCTTTCCAAACTTATTGACAAATATGAGAGGAGTACGGGGGCAACCATGCCAGCATTGGCAGCGTTGGTGACTAGACGTTATATGCACGACTATGGTCTGAGTAGAGAAGAGCTTGCTTTGGCTGCGGTAAAAAATCACCATAATGGAACATTAAACCCATATGCGCAATTCCAAAAAGAAATTACAGTAGAAGATGTTTTAAAAAGCAAGATGATCGCAGATCCTCTTCATTTGTATGATTGTGCTTCAATTAGCGACGGCGCTTGTGCTGTTATCTTGACATCAAGTAAAACTGATGTAAAAGTTACAGGTATCGGGCATGCCACTGATTTTCTTTCTTTACAGTATAGGGATTCATTAACATCATTTAACGCAACTAAAGTTGCTGCTAAGCGTGCATATGAGAGGGCACATAGGCAACCTAAGGATATAGATGTTGCAGAGGTTCATGATGCTTTTACGATACTGGAAATTGTGAATCCTGAGGACTTGGGATTTTTTAAGCCGGGAGAGGGTATCGCTGCTTTGATTGAGGGTAAAACAGGATTAAACGGAGAGATACCGATTAATCCATCGGGCGGTTTGAAAGCTAGGGGACATCCTGTCGGCGCTACCGGTCTTGCACAGATATGCGAAATAGTTTGGCAGTTGAGAGGAGAAGCTGGAAAAAGGCAGGTTCCAGCAAATATAGGTTTATGCCACAATATCGGCGGTTTCGTGAACAACAATATTGTAACTATATTGGAGAGTTGTTGATGCAGGCGTCTACTTGTACTTGTGGAAAAATAGTTGCGTTGAATAGAGAACTGTGCCCGAATTGTGGTAAGTCAATGACTGCAATCGAGCTTGGGAATGATGTTGTAGTATTAACATATACCACATTATACACAGTGTCAGAAGGATTTAATGCCCCTATTTTTTTGGTTCTAGTCGAACTTGAACAAGGAGCAAAACTATTGTGCGAATGTAAAAACGAAAACGATTTAGAAATTGGTAGGAAAGGAAAAATCGTTGTTGAAAATGAAAAATATTATTTTGTGGGTAATATGAAGTGATTTTTACTCTCCTTTGGCCCTTTCTACGAGTTCTATTAAAACACCTTTCATATCTTTTGGATGAATAAAAGCTATTTTTGCGCCACCTGCACCAATTCTCGCTTTCTCATCAATTAAATTTACTCCTTTTGCGCTTAGCTCTTTTAAAGATTCATCAATATTTTCAACCATAAAAGCGATGTGATGCATTCCCTCTCCTTTTTTCTTAATGAATTTTCCTATCGGTCCATCCGGGTGTGTTGGCTGCAACAGCTCAATCTTAACGCCACCTGCCAAAATTGTTGCAAAGATTATCTTTTGTTCTTCAATTTTCTCCGTCCCTTTGGATTCTAAACCAAGAATATCTGTATAAATACTCATTGCCTCCTCCAAATTATTGACTGCTATGCCAATGTGATCAATTTCTTTAATCATATACCACACCTAAACCTCTTAACCTTTAAAGCCTATGCCCGGATCTATATTCTCCAAATACATCCTTTAGTACACCACAAATCTCACCTAACGTTGCATAACTTTTTACTGCATCTAGAACCACTGGCATGAGATTCTCCCCACTCGCGGCAACTCCTCTTATCTTGGCCAGGGTTCTTTTTACCTCTTTACTACCTCTCTCTTTTCTCAACCTTTCCAACCTTATTTTTTGTTTTTCCTCGACCTTGGGGTTTACCTTTAAGGTCTCGATGCTTGTCTTCTCACTATCACGGTACTTGTTTACTCCAATGACAGTTTTCTTGCCTCCATCAACTGCTTTTTGATATTTATATGCGCTATCAGCGATCTCGTTTTGAACAAAACCTCTCTCTATAGCAGTCAATATGCCACCCATACCATCTATTTTTTTTATGTATTCCATGGCTGCGTCCTCGATTTGATTTGTCAGCGATTCAATAAAATAAGAACCTGCCAGGGGGTCTACAGTATTTGTTACCCCACTCTCATGGGCAATGATCTGTTGCGTTCGTAAAGCAATTTTTACGGCCTTCTCTGTTGGTAACGCGTAAGCCTCGTCCATAGAATTCGTATGAAGAGATTGGGTGCCACCAAGAACGGCTGCAAGGGCTTGTATCGTGACCCTAACAATATTGTTTTCAGGTTGTTGTGCAGTGAGTGAACATCCTGCCGTTTGGGTATGAAATCTTAGCATCTGGGATTTCGGAGATTTGGCATGAAAACGGTCTCTCATAATTTTGGCCCATAACCGACGTGCGGCTCGAAACTTAGCTATTTCCTCGAACAAATCGTTATGAGATCCGAAAAAGAATGCCAATCTAGGCACAAATTTATCGAGCTCCAATCCGCTATTAATTGCAGCTTCCACATAAGCAATCCCATCGGCAAGAGTAAATGCAACCTCTTGCACCGCAGTCGAACCAGCTTCCCTAATATGATATCCACTGACATTTATCGTATTCCACTTGGGCATGTTCCTTGAACAGTATTCGAAGATATCAGTTATTAATCGCATCGATTCCCTTGGGGGAAATATGTATGTTCCCCTTGCTATGTACTCCTTTAAGATATCGTTTTGAATCGTACCAGCCAATTCTCGTTGGTCGACTCCTTGCTTTTCTGCCACAGCAACGTACATTGCAAGCAAGATCATTGCCGTAGAGTTTATGGTCATAGATGTGCTAACCTTGTTAAGTGGTATACCGTTAAAAAGGACTTCCATGTCTTTGAGTGATGATATTGCAACTCCACACTTACCAACCTCACCACGGCATATCTCATGGTCGGAATCATAACCCATCTGTGTCGGTAAATCAAACGCTACGCTCAATCCTGTTTGCCCTTGCTCAAGCAAGTATTTGTATCTTTTGTTAGAATCATCAGCAGTGCCGAAACCAGCATATTGTCTCATCGTCCAAAATCGGCCGCGATACATTGTTGGCTGCACGCCTCTAGTGTACGGCCACTGTCCTGGGAAACCAATGTCCCTAAGATAATCTATCACAGACAAATCTTCGGGTGTATATAATCTTTCAATGTGCATGTCAGAGATTGTAGTAAACTCGCTCTTTCTTTCTGGATGTCTCTCTAAAACCTTTTTTAACGTATTTTCTTTCCATTGTTTCTTCCCTTTTTTAAGGTCGTCAAGCATGCGATCACCATCACGCGTTTACCTGTTTATTGACGAATTTGGATTGACACGCATCCTATTAATCGGAAGATGAATTGTAAGTATCCAAATTCGGAAACACTAAGTGGTTCATCTCCTTGAATGTTGACGAAGTAGATAAAAATTGGCTTTTAATATTTCGAATTGATTTTATAATCTTTAAACGAACTGTAACTTAGGGTCTGTCTAATTAGACAAAGTTAATTAGATAAGGAGTTAAACCTAATGAATTTTAATTATATATGGGATTATATTTATTTTTCAATAAGGAAAAACGAGAATTTTAATGAATTGAAACGAAAAGTTTATTAAGGACGAATGACAAATATTAACATGGGGGAATATAATAATGATTATTGTTGGTATAATTTCAGATTTAGAAGAAAAAGAAGAAGTTGAAAGAATTGCCAAATTGTTTATGTTCGGACAAAGAATAAGAAAATTATCTCATAAATGATTATATCCCCTGTATATCTATTAAAGAGAATAGAAAAGGAATAGATACCGGTCTCTACGACAATTAGCGATGGTTTTACCTACTCATTTTTTATATGTTTTATTTCTTTCCGATTAGGGAATAATAGAAACATTTATTTATCGTCCTTATCATCGGAGCCGATATTCCTATATGGGGACATGATATGAAATATGATACAATCGAAGTATCAAAACAGAATGGTACTATCACTGTATCTCTAAACAGACCAGAGGTACATAATGCAATGAACGAACAGCTAATGACGGAGCTAACAAATTGTTTCAAAGAGCTATCCAATGACAAAACAGTTAAAACCATTATTCTTACAGGACGGGGAAAATCATTCTGTGCAGGAGCAGACCTCAATTGGATGAAAAGCATGGTCAGCTACTCTAAAGAAGAAAACATAAAAGACAGTAGACTACTATTAAACCTTTATGAAACTATTTATTCATGTCCAAAACCAGTAATTGGACGGATAAATGGCCATGCTTTTGGAGGAGGAATTGGATTAATTGCAGTATGTGATATCACCATATCAATTCCTGGCTTAAAATTCGCTTTCAGCGAAGCAAATCTCGGAATTATATCATCGGTTATCTCAACGTATATCGCCCCAAGAGTAAACTCTGCAGATATGAGGCGTTTATTTATTACTGCAGAGCGATTTGACACAACAGTTGCTCATGACATAGGTTTAATTGATTTTGTTGTAACACCTGAGGAATTTGACTCTAAAGTTGAGTACTATATCGAACAATTGAAATCCTCAGGACCCATTGCTATTGCAGAGGTAAAAAACCTAATAAAAAATCTTCGAGAAATGCATATTGATAAGTATAAAGAGTTCACTGTGGAAAAAATCTCTGAACTTAGAGTCTTAGGAGAAGGTCAAGAAGGAATAAACGCTTTTCTTGAAAAAAGAAAACCGAAGTGGAGAGAATAAATTGTTTAAAAAAGTACTTATTGCAAATCGGGGCGAGATAGCCGTTCGGATCATAAAAGCCTGCCAAGAAATTGGCATAAAAACAGTGGCAGTGTATTCAGAAGTAGACAAACGCGCACCGCATGTTCAACTTGCCGACGAATCAATAAATCTTGGAGAACCAACACCTTCAGAAAGCTATCTCAACATCCCTAAAATCATTGAGAACGCACAATCGGTAGGAGCTGAGGCTATTCACCCTGGATATGGTTTTCTTGCAGAGAATCCTGATTTTGCAAAAGCCTGTCATGATAAGGGAATAAAATTTATAGGACCAAAACCGGAAGTTATTAGATTGATGGGGGACAAAATTGAAGCGAAAAAAACTATGGAAAATGCAGATGTTCCTGTAATTCCCGGTTATCATGGTGAAAAACAAGATATGGCAACTTTGGTCAAAGAAGGTAAAAAAGTAGGTTTTCCATTGCTTGTTAAAGCTACCGCTGGCGGCGGCGGTAAAGGAATGAGGATAGTAAATTCTGAAGATGAACTTGAGCAATCTATAGAAAGTGCAAAAAGAGAATCAAAATCATCTTTTGGTAATGATTCTGTTTTTCTTGAAAAGTATCTTGATATGCCTAGACACATTGAATTTCAAATTCTTGCCGATGAACATGGAAATGTTATCCATCTTTTTGAAAGAGAATGCTCCATTCAAAGAAGACATCAAAAGATTATAGAAGAAACCCCATCACCAGTAATGACAAAAGAACTTAGAGAAGAAATGAGTAAAGCCGCCATTGCCGCAGCAGAAGCTGTTGATTATACAAATGCTGGAACAATAGAATTTATGGTTGATGGTAATCTAAATTTCTATTTCATGGAGATGAACACTCGTCTACAAGTTGAGCATCCAATTACTGAAGCAACTACTGGCATAGATCTTGCGAAATGGCAATTAAAGATAGCAAATGGTATGGAACTTACTCTTAAACAGAAGAATGTAACGCAGCGTGGACATGCTATTGAATGCAGAATCTATGCAGAGGATCCATCAAATGGTTTTCTACCTAGTATAGGAGTATTAAAAAAAGTGGAACTTCCCAGTGGTCCGAATATCAGAAATGATACGGGTGTTGAAACCAATATAGAAATAACGCCCTATTATGATCCAATGCTTGCAAAACTTGTGGTAAGTGCTGAAAATAGAGAAGAAAGCATTAATAAGATGATATGGGCGCTTTCTAATTATGTAATATTAGGCGTAACTACCAATATTTCTTTTCTTAAAAAAGTTTTAGAACATGAAGAGTTTAGAAAAGGAAACATCACTACTCACTTTATTGATAATTACTTTGAAGATCGGACCATTACTAACAAAGGATTGCCTTTAGATGCAATTATCGCTTTGGCAGTCTATGATTCCATACATACGAGAAGACAGGAAGTTGTGAGATTCAAAGAAGCAGATCCACATTCCCCATGGAAACGTGTTGGACGGTGGAGGATGGGAGTGTAATATGTTTATAAACTATGAACATGAAAACCATGTTTATAATGTGACAGTTGAACACAGGGAAAACCAATTTTTTGTAACTTATGATAATAATGAATACACAGTAAATGCAACAGAATCAAAACCAGGTCAACTTAAGATAGAATTAGGCGGCAGGGTTATTAAATGTGTAATTTCTGAGGGTGAAGAAAATAAATTTGTTTTTATTGATGGTAACATTTTCAAAGTAAAACGTATAGAGCTTACTGGACAAAAAAGAACTGGCAAGAAAGAAAGCGGCCTTAACTCTCCGATATCTGGAACTGTTGTTAGTGTAAAAATAAAGGAGGGAGACACAGTTAAGAAAGATGACGTGATAATGGTTATTGAAGCAATGAAGATGGAATATCTGATAAGGGCCCCATATAACGGTACAATAAAAAAAGTTAATTTTAAGGAAAAAGATCAGATTGAAATTGGTCAAACTACTGCTGAACTTGAGGGAAAGGAGGCGTAATATGGATATTATTGAAAGTGGAATAAATACTTCCAGTAAGGAGTATAAAGAGAATTTTGCTCATTATGAAAAACTTGCTAAAGACTTAAAAGAACACATTGCTGTTGCTGCAAAAGGGGGTGGTGAAGAGAAAATCAAGTTACACAAATCAAGAAATAAGATGCTGGCTAGAGAAAGAATTGAGATATTACTTGACCCAGATACCCCATTTATGGAATTTAATCCTCTTGCAGCGCATAATATGTTCAATAATAAAGCACCTGGAGCGGGCATAGTAACCGGTATTGGCATTACTCATGGAGGGGAAGTGGTAATTGTTGCAAACGATGCGACTGTCTCCGGCGGTACGTATTATCCAATAACTGTCAAGAAACATCTACGCGCTCAAGAAATTGCAATGGAGAACAATCTTCCCTGTATCTATCTGGTAGACTCAGGGGGGGCTTTCTTACCGATGCAGGATGAGGTATTTCCAGATAGAGAACATTTCGGACGAATATTCTATAATCAGGCAAAGATGTCCTCATTGAAGATACCGCAAATCGCGGTTGTCATGGGTTCTTGTACTGCTGGTGGAGCATATGTTCCGGCGATGTCTGATGAAACAGTCATTGTAAAAGGAACAGGATCCATATTTTTAGGCGGTCCACCGCTTGTCAAGGCAGCAACTGGTGAAGAAGTAACAACAGAAGAACTTGGAGGAGCAGATGTCCATTGCAAAGAGAGTGGGGTATCTGATCACTATGCACATGACGATATAGAAGCAATTAGAATCACTCGAAATATTGTAGAGAATCTGAACAGACCGGAGAAAACCCATCTTGACATCAAAAAACCTGAGGAACCAGCACATGATATCAAAGAAATCTATGGAATAATTCCAAAAGACTCTCGAAGACCCTTTGATGTTAAGGAAATCATTGCAAGGATCGTAGATGGATCTAAATTTCATGAATTTAAAACATTGTACGGAACAACACTAATCTGCGGCTTTGCAAAAATTATGGGATATCCAGTAGGAATTTTAGCTAATAATGGTGTTCTTTTCTCTGAATCTGCTCTTAAAGGATCGCATTTCATTGAAATTTGTTGTCAGCGAAAGATCCCCTTGGTTTTTTTACAGAACATTACTGGGTTTATGGTTGGAAAGAAGTATGAAGCAGGTGGTATTGCAAAAGACGGGGCAAAAATGGTATCAGCAGTAACATGTGCACAAGTACCAAAATTCACTGTAATAATAGGTGGATCATTTGGAGCAGGTAATTATGGGATGTGTGGCAGGGCATACCAACCTAGGCAGCTATGGATGTGGCCAAACGCACGAATTTCTGTGATGGGTGGTGAACAGGCAGCCAATGTACTTCTTACAGTTAAACGAGATCAGCTCTGGAGAAAAGGCATAGAGATGACCAAAAAAGAAGAAAAAGAGTTAACTGGTCCTATTTTAAAGAAATATGAGGTAGAAGGGAGCCCATATTATAGTACTGCTAGGATATGGGATGATGGTGTTATCGATCCAGTAGATACAAGAATGGTGCTAGGACTTGGTATTTCTGCCTCCCTAAATGCTCCAATTCCAGACTGGAGACCCGGCGTATTTAGAATGTAATAGTGGTTTCATAATGAAATACGATGTTGTTATAGTCGGTGCAGGACCATCTGGTTCAACAGCTGCAAAATGCCTCGCTGAAAAAGAGGTGAAGGTTCTACTTATCGATAAGAAAAAATTTCCGAGGGATAAACCATGCGGTGGAGGTCTTCCAACAAGGGTTTTAAAACGATTTCCCTATGTTATAGATTTAATTGATTCTATTTCATATGGAAGCATCACCTATTCATCCTCCTTAAAGTATAGATTGAAGATTCAAAGGGACAGGCCACTTATTGCAACGATTCTTAGAAAGAATTTTGATTATGGTTTAGTTAAAATTGCTGTCGCGAAGGGAGTAGATTTTCTTGATGAAAAAACAGTAACAGACATCAAAATACTAAAAGATAAAGCAATAATAATATTAGAAGACGGAGAGAAAATTGAATCAGAAATAGTAATTGGAGCAGATGGGGCTAGAAGTGTTATTGTGGAGAAATCAAACCTAGTTAAAAATACCGATGATATTTGCGTATCTCTAGTACAGGAACAGACAATGCTAGAAGAGCAACTTAAAAAATACTTCTCCGAGAAAAGAACGATACACATATTCATAAAAATACAGGGAATAGCCGGCTACGGATGGATATTTCCAAAGAAAAAACATGTAAGTGTCGGAATTGGTGAATTTGAATCAGCGGTAGATAAATCAAAACCCAAGACAAATTTAAAAGAGATCTATGAAAAATATATAGATACTCTTAAAGAGAATAATATATTGCCCAGAGATTTTAAAATAGAAAATCCAAAAGGCAGTACATTACCGGTCTTTCCTCTCGAAAAAACATTTGCTGATCGGGTACTTCTATGTGGGGATGCAGCTGGATTTATCAATTCAATTACTGGTGAAGGCATATACTATGCAATGACCTCTGGCGAGATAGCTGCAAATGTAACTGATGAAGCCTTAAAAGCTAATGATACTAGTGAAAGGTTTTTATCAAAGTATCAGAAACTTTGGAAAGATGAATTTGGTAAAGACCTAAAGCTTTTTGGGCGTTTCAACAAACAATGGGGAAAAGATTCAGAAAAATTCGTTAGACTTTTAACTAAAGATAAAAAACTTGCTAAACTCACTATGGGGGTTACTGGTGGCCAAATAAGTATTTCCAGATATAGGTTAGCAATCATATTTAGATATATCTATGTCTCTTTCAAGGATAGGTTTAGTAGAGATAAATAATTAATTAACAGGCAGATGGGAAATGAAACTTAAAATAAAACTCCTCAAACCATTTTCATATGCTGTTGGTAAAAGTGAGCTAGAATTAGATTTCGACGGCGTTACTCTTGGGGATCTGCTCAAAGTATTAGTAAACAGATATCCCCGACTGAAGAAGGAATTCTACACAAAGGCGGGCAAGCTAACAGATTATATGTGCATGTTCGTGAATGATAAACCAATTTCTGCCTTAAATGGGGTAAACACTGAGCTCAAAAACGGTGATGAACTTTTATTTTTTGTTCCTATTAGTGGTGGATGAATATTTTATGTAGATGTGCTCATCTTTTTATCCGAATACTTTAGAGCGAGTTTATAATGCCTCTTTCATATAGTATAGTTGCATCCAATACTTCGCCCTCGATAGCCGAGAGGAAACCTAAGGTGTGGTCCAATATATCCAGCATGTCCTGTTTCTCCTGGGGGAGTATTCCGTAAACCCCTTTATAGACTACCGTATTGTTCACCCAAATATTATTGGTGAAATGATCAGAGGCAAGTTCGCAATGGTTTACTTCAAGATTCTCTATCAGCATCCTGACCTCTTTTAACTTTTCAATAGGAGATGTAGGTTTGTAGTCACCGGAGTTTTTCTTTTCCTCTAGAAGTGAACCACGTTGGACCACCAATGTCCTGAGCCTTATGAAGTCCGGATTCACCTCATTACACACCCTGGCGGACTCTACTGCATGTTCTTCTAGTCTATCCTTTCCTCCGGCACCTATAAGGATGTAGAACGAAAGCTCCAGACCTGCCCTCTTGGCCGCCTTGCCCCCAGATATCATCTCCTCGGGTGTAACGCCCTTCTGCATGAATTCCAAGGTCTTTTTATCCCCTGATTCCAAGCCAACGTGCACTCTGGTTAGACCCGCTTCTTTTATTTTCTTCAAACGTTCAGAGCCTAATTTCATCAATGTCTTGGCCCTGGCATATGAGGTTATCCGATCACTGTCTGGAAAACGCAGTTTTATATGCTGAATTATATCTACTATATTCTTCATGACAAGGCTGTCAGAATCAGCTATAAATACCGTCTTGGCTCCTTTGTAGATATCTGCTGCCTTGTCTATGTCTCTTTTGATGTCTTCTGCTGACCGAGGCTTGAACTTAAGGGTTTTATACATTGTGCAAAACAAGCATTTATTCCAAGGACAGCCTCTGGAAGCGCGAATAAGAGCAGAACTCGCTTCATTTGGCGGCCTATAGGGTGGGAAGTCGTAATCAAATGTCCTATTATCAATCATAACAATTATATACAGGGGAAATATGATTTTAATCTTTTGCTAATATTTATACAATTTATCCCAATTTAGACGGTGTACTACCCTAACTTTTCCATTTCTCTTGCAAACACTGCTGCTCCAAAAGCACCGCTCAATTGTGGATCTGGTGGAGTCAAAATCTCCTTTCCAACGGACTTTGCTAGGGTTTTCAATATAACATTATTATATGCTACCACACCACCAGTCATTACTATCGTGCCTTCAAGTGTGTCCATCTCGATGACACGTCTTGCTACAGATTCAAACGCACTTTTGACCATATCTTCTATCTTTTCTCCTTCTTTAATTCGTGTGAGGATTTCAGTGGATGCAAAAACTGTGCAGAAGCTACTAAGGGCAGTATCTTTGGAGGATTTGGCTGCAAGAACATTTATTTCACTCATTGGTATATTAAGTTTGTATGAAATCTCTTCTAGGAACGCACCTGTCCCAGCAGCACATTTTCTGTTCATCTTAAAACTCAGTATTTTTCCTTGTGCATCGATCTTGATGATTTTTGTATCCTGACCCCCAATGTCAATGATGGTAATCTTTCTAGGAAAATATTGGTAGGCGCCTTTTGCATGGGAACTAATTTCAGTTTTTACACTGTCAGCAAAGGATACGTTTCTTCTTCCAAATCCTGTTGCTGTAATATGCTTTATCGCATGTCGAGACACATCCGCAGCATCAATAGCTCCTTTGAATGCAGTGGTAATCGACTTCTGAAGGTCTGCACCTGATCTGTTGGTAAAAGATCCGGCAATTTTATTTTTCTCATCTATAATTACTGCTTTTATGTACGATGTTCCAACGTCAATACCTGCAAAATATCTATCTTTTATCATATTTTCACCAGAGCGGTTTCACGCATAGTAAAACACAGAATTTATTAAATCTTTTTTCTGTATGATAGGTAAAATGAATGGACGTATTTGAATGTTAGTCTGGGTTTTATTGGTCGGCTATAAATAAACCTCAGATTTTGAACAAGCTAAGCAACAAATTTTGAACGTGAGGCAGGCGACACATTTTGAACAAGTCAGGTGTCGTATTTTGAACGAAAGGTAGGTGTCGGATTCCGAACGAAGAGTTATATACATGGAGTTTTCAGGTGTCGGATTTTGAACAGAATTGAGCGGGTTTTTAGGTGTCGTATTTTGTACGAGTTGCGATGATGGTAAAACAATAGTTGATATGAAGAAAAAAAGAAGTGAAGTAGGTTGAAATATGAAATCATTGGATGGTTAGAAAAGCGTCGAATTTTGAACGGAGTTGGGCAGGTTCTAAGAATTTGATGTTTTAATTGGCCGTTGAAGGCTGTGATTAAAACAAAGATGGATAAGATGGATACTAAGATGGATATTATGATAAATAAGTGGCAAATGGGTGGTAGTGGTTTCATTTTATCTATTAGGCTTACAATGTATTCAAAAATGACGTGAGGTGGAAGAAGAGAAATTTTAGAATGAATAACGCAAGTGTTAATTACTGCCAATTTTGGTTTTTAGCCAGAAGAATCAGCGATAAATTAAGGATAAGGATAGCAGTATGGACTAGGATAGCAAGTTAACGTAACAAAAAAAGTTGGCCAATTTATAGCCCAAAAAAAAGCAAATATTAATCCAAATATCCCCCCCGTATACATATAAATATATACTAAAGCGAAGAATAGATCTTTTAGGGAACATAAAAAAGGGAAATCTGAAGTTAATGGTAATGGTTTTTCTTTGTAAGTATTCCTTAAATGAAATAATTCTTTTGTTATTGTTTGAATATCTCTATCTTTAACTCTCTTATCCTGAATAATTTTCTTAATAAAGTTATTAAAAATTTTATCATCCATCTTGGTTAAAATATCTAATACTTTCTCCATCTTTATTTTAGTATCATTTCGTTTTGGAATTGATAATACGCTTTCTTCTCCCCTCCCTATATAATCACAAGCAATATCCTTACTCTCTTCATCTATCGCCCTTTTACTTCTGACAGTAAACAATGGTGATGTTTTGGTGATAGTAGAAGATTTAGTAGTTTGATACCCTACGACACCTGTAAACGATACCAGAACAAGTATTACAACTGCTATGATACTACCAATGAGTATCTTTTTATTCATATTCTTTCCCCATATATTTCATAGGTGACATCTTATTTAAGTTTTAGCCAGCAAAGGATTTTTCATCTAATATACTGACTCTCTAATTAAAAAAGAAAAGGTGGTTCAATTTTCAACCACCAGGGTTTATCTTTATAAAGAACAAGAATAGGAATCCAGGAATTGATTTAGAAACTAAGGGAGCATTATCTGCCCATACAGCTACCGTAATTATAATACGTCCAAATCCAATAGCAATACCTGAAGACACACTCATTTCTTCACCAGCCAGAAGAGGTCTCAGTAAATATCCTGAAGATTCCCTTCCAATAAGAATGATTCCTCCATCAAATGTTATTTTCCATTGCACATTAAACGCTGTTTTGTTACCGATATTTTTTATGATACCAGAGAATTTGAACAACCCTAACCCTGGCCCCATACTAAATGTTAGTTTCGTCATGCCATAAGGTTCTATCAGCGGATACCTATCTTGATTACTGTCACCAGCGATATTGTATGGAGAATCACCAATACCATCGGAACCATTCATACTCTGATTTGAACCCCAGTAATAATCTGGTCCAGAATAGTTATCCCAGTAGTTACCACAAGAAGGATAACCATTGTCCCAAGTGTTGTTGCAATCATCATATGCATTTCGAACGTTTTCTATGAAGTTGTTGTGGTAGATTTTATTGTAATTACTTGAATTATATAGTGACAATCCACTACCAGTTGAATAGATATCATTCTCAGATATTATATTGCTACTAGAATAATATAGTGATATTCCGATGAACCTGTTCGAAACATTATTGTTAGATATCACATTATTACTTGAGTTAAAAAGAACCATACTAAATATTTTATTATAAAAAATACTGTTATCCGAGGATTTCTTAATGAAGATATATCCAGCGATAATATTCCCGAAGACACTATTGGAGTTTGAACGTATCTCTAATCCTGAGTCATAAAAAAAGTCAACAAGTGTTCCATTTAAATCAAATACAGCAACCGCAACGTATCCACTATTTTGTACAGTAAATCCAGTCACATTAACCTTATCAGCGGATATATAGACAACATCCCCAACTCCGCTTCCGTCAATAACTGTTGAATTTTTATCCTCACCAATTAAGTCAATTGATTTATCCACAACAACATTCTCAACATATGTCCCATTAAAAACAAACACCATGTCTCCATCTGATGAGTCATTTATTGCATCCTGTATCTTTGTATAGTTCCCTGGTCCACTCCCACCAACGTACAAGGTATCACCATTTGATGCATTATCGATTAAATCCTGGATATATCCAGGGGACATAGAACCTGTAAAAGCTGTCTTTTCCTCTATAATGCCAACAGTTGATGGAACAACGCTCACACTAATGAATAATAAGATAACAGCAACTACTACTCCTTTCTTGATGGAGTTATTCATACCTTTCCCCATATATTTCATAAGTGACATCTTATTTATATTTTAGCAAGTGATGGATTTTTCATCAAATATGGTGATTCTTTAGTTTATTTCCTCAATTTTCACCCATAAAGCGAATCCTATGTATAATGTTTCTTCAGTATCTGATTTGAACAATTTTATAC
>JAUXAU010000024.1 GCA_030619765.1 Thermoplasmatota archaeon | reverse complement strand
GATGGTTCCATTATTCAAATCCTCTTTATCGAAGCCTTAACTAAAGTTTATCCTGTATGTTACCTGCCCTGAATACAATCTGGTGTTATATATTTTCTTGATATTCCTGTAATATAATTGATAGAATTCTTTTGCTGATTTCATTTCATGGTACTGCAACTCTCTTTTTCAATCATCCTCACATCCATCAGACAAACGGGATTTGAACGCAAGTTTACCAAAAAAACTGAAAGTGCCACAGATATATCGAGATTTCTACCTTTTAAAGGTTTAAAACTGGCACGATCCAACCAAGCGACTTAAATACTAAAATAAAGAGGCCGCTTAAAGTGATTCCAGCCAAACCATAGGCATGCCATATCGGATACTTCGGCATTTTCTTTCGTATTTCCTCAAGTAATGCACTATTGGAAGATTTATCGAAAGATATTTTATAAAGGCCATAAATATCCTTCATGGATAGATACCGTCCTGCAATTATCACAGGCAATAGAAACATTAGCCAGGCATTTAACGTCAGAAACATTAACAAAAGCGAGATGATTACTACAGAAGAGCCTAGTAGGTTTGACAAAACGGAGATGTATAAAGTTTTTCTGAGACCCCATACCACAGGTGGTGTGTACAGCCCCATCTTTTTGTCATCAGGATAATCTTCAGCCTGACTCACCAGTATAAGAGCGTAATGACCAACCGTTATACCTGCCGCAGAAAATAGGAACATAATGGTGTAAGGTGCATCAAGTGGTAGATCACCTACAAGAAAATATGAATATACTCCTGGAATGAAAAATATGGGTAATGCTATAATTGAATGCAGTACCCCTCGTCTTTTGAACCTAAACGGTTCTACTGAATAACCTACCCCCAAAAACGTACCTATCCCTACCAGTATGATTATTTCAATTCTACCTATTGCCATTGTAAGATGAGATGCCAATAGAACAGCAGCGGCGATGTGTATTATTACCAATACTCCAAGTGTTGAACGACCCATTCTTTTTACTGCCACATATAGCCTAGTTTTGTAGAGTTTGTCAACCTGCCAGTCTGCCCAGCAATTAACCATGAATCCAACGTTGAAGAGCAAAATGAAGATGAGGATGCCCTCTATAAGATAGAGAACAAATCCCCTTGAAAAAAGATATTGAAACGATTCTGCACCCAAAAAAATGCCTATCATTACACCAACTAAAACTGCTGGTAAAAACTCCCACCGGCTGACAGTTGTATATATCCTCACGGCACTCCGGATAGACATTGGCAAATCCTGAAAGGTGTTATTTATCAAGCATATTTATGTATTTGCATCATATCTTAGCCGCAAACATAATTTCGTACTTACGTACGATAATAACACATATCTTAGTCCCTATCAAAACGGCAAGACTTAACCCTTAATAATATTCTAAATACCTGAACAAATCTCGCTTTTACCAGTATTAAACAATTCATCTAACTCTTTTGTATATGCTTCAAAAAAAGAATACATATCTTGCCAAAATTCCCTATCCTCTCTTAAACTTTCACTAAACGTTTTTTGCCGCTCTACAATCATTTGGTGTTGTTCTTCATTCATTTGTGACCCCACCCTAAGAATATGGATATAAACTTGTCCTATAACATTTTGTTTTCCATGAAATTAGCCCATTCTCTCTTTTTCAATCCTCCTCACATACAATAAATAATAACGCTCCATTTTATCATTCAACAGGAAGAAATTATTTTTATAAACTATTATACATAAATAGTGCAGGGGAAGGGATTTGAACCCTTGGACCTCTGCAGGACAAGGCCCTGAACCTTGCGCCGTTGACCAGGCTTGGCTACCCCTGCTCGACCACAGCAATTAGATATTCGCTATTTTAGCTTGTTGCATCTATAATGCAGATATTTTTAATATTTCCCTAAGGAACCGTAATTAAATATTTCCTGTAAAGATTTAAATAACATAGCAGACATAATGTAAGAAGAGGTTTTAGAGTTAGAATCCAAATGTTAGGGGATTAAATGGCGAAAAAAATGAAGAAATTTAAAGAGATTAAAAAACATCTAAAAATAGCTGTCGTGATTGGTATCGTCGTAGGTTTTATCCTACCCGGTCCAGTAATCGCTGCACACCTAGTAAACAAGAATACCCTGGATGATTTAGGGCAAATATTTCTGCCAGATCTTAAACCAATAGATGATATAACTAACGATTTATATGCATTTACCAAAGAAAATGAGATAATTATTTCCTATAAAATGCACGATTTAATGCAAACACAAATCACTAATGAACATGGAATTTTTACTCGTGTAGATATTCTAGGTTCCGGCTTCACAGGGGAACCAGGAAAACCGCAATTACCATGCATCAATCTTATGTATGCTGTTCCTACCACACTTGTTTCTCTTGAAATATTAGAAGCTCACATCGCTGAATCACATCCAGTTGGACGATTGTATCCTGCTCAACAACCACACATTGATGGTTATACTGGTGAGGACGTAGAGTTTATAATTGATGAAAATTTCTATGAAATGGACATAACATATCCAACTAACATTGTAGAAATTATCCAGGAAGGAAAGATTCGTGATATACCTTTTATCAAAATTAGATTTAACCCAGTCCAATATAATCCTAAAAAAGAAATAGCGATCATCTATGATGAAATAATAATAAAGATATCTTGGACTGAATGTGAACCATTAATGGTAGAACATAACTTTAAACAAGCGCCATTTTACACTTTTTATGAAAATGTCTTTATTAATTGGCATGATTTTTTAGAAAACACAATCGTTGTTGAATCGGAACCAGATTTAGGGTGGGGGGCAAAGGATTCCGGATGTGAATACCTCATCATAACACATCCTACTTTTGCTACGGCAGCACAAGAGTTAGCAGACTGGAAATATAATAAGGGCATATTAACAAAGGTGAAAAGCACTGCCAAGACAGGTGACACTGCAGAGGACATTAGACAGTATATACAAGCTGCTTATGACACATGGGATCCGAAACCATCGTATATACTTCTTGTGGGTGATGCAGAACATGTTCCTACAAATTATCTATATGAACATCCTTATGATGGCACCAATACTGCATCTGATTTATGGTATGCGACAGTGAATGGATCTGATTATTATCCTGATATATTTATAGGAAGGATATCGGTTGATACAATAGATCAGGCTGACACGATTGTTCAAAAAATTCTGACTTATGAGAAGACTCCACCTACCTTATCTGATTTTTATGAAAATTTTGTTGTGGCTGCTTACTTCCAGGATGATGAGCAAAATGGCTATGAAACCCGACGGTTTGTAAGAACATCTGAAGAAATCAGGGATTATCTGTTATCAGAGGGATATGAAGGAGAGCGAATTTATTGTACAGAATCATATATTAACCCTACTCATTATAATAATGGGAGTTACGGTAATGGAGAGCCGTTGCCACCTGAACTCCTTCGTCCAACGTTTGCTTGGGATGGCGATCATATTGATATCTCTAATGCTATAAATCAGGGATCACTTATTGTGAATCATCGGGATCATGGATTTACCCATGGATGGGGCGATCCCTATTATGATATCAACCATATTGCTAATCTAGCAAACGGGGAACTTCTCCCTATAGTTTTTAGTATTAATTGTGGTAGTGGACGGTTTGATACTGAAGACGGTGAATCTTTTTGCGAAGAATTTACAAGGAAAAACAATGGCGGAGCCATCGGCGCTTTTGGAGCAACGAGAGTGAGTTACAGTGGACTTAATGATTTCTTGTGTAGGGGATTTTATGATGCAATATGGCCAGATTTTGATCCAGCAGTAGGTGGAAGTAACCCTCTATATAGCATGGGACAAGTGTTAAATTATGGAAAGAGCTATATGGCTGATACTTGGAGTAATCCAGGAGAATACGAACGAGTAACGTTTGAGATGTTTCACTGGTTTGGTGACCCGACAATGGAGATATGGACCGATGTTCCACAGACTATGGTGGTAGATCATCCATCAGAAATTAATGGTTCTGATGCTGTAACAGTTACTGTCCATGATAGTTTTGAAAACCCGATCGAAGGGGCATTGGTTTGCATAAGTCATGATAGACGTTATGGGAGAGGCCTAACTGATGGTAATGGAGTAGCTATCTTTGAATTAAAAGCTCCGATCTCCATGACAACGTCAATTATTGAGGAGGAAGCTTCCCTTGTGGCTACAGCACACGATTACATTCCATATGAAACAACAATATCTATTATATTGGAACTACTTGGCGATATCAACGGTGATGGTACAGTAAACATTATCGATCTTTTTTTGCTCCTGATGTCTTGGGGAAAGAATCCAGGTGACCCAGCAGACCTCGATGGAAATGGTGTAGTTAATCTAAGAGATCTGTTGATTCTCTTAGCGAATTTGGGTTAATAATTGACCTCTGAGATATACTGAGTATGCAAAATCAATAATAACTTTCCATCATCTCTTTTTACAAAGTAATAATTATACAAAAGGTAATAAAACGACAAACAAATACAGACACAAGATGAGGGGAAAAACTGCGATTTTAACAAATTACCAGTAAACCATAAATATTTCTTCGAATATTGCCTCCATCTAAAAATATGGCCCGGGTAGTGTAGCCTGGTAACATATGGGACTGTGGATCCTCTGTGGCGGGTTCAAATCCCGCCTCGGGCCTGCTTTTTATTAATACAACCATTTACAGGGTTAAAATGAAAAAAATACCAAAGATATTTTACGTTTTACATTAAAATACCTATAACTTCCTCTTGGAAATTACTCGTCCTCGAACATAAACAAGTCGTCAACTGTCGTCTGCAACGCTTTCGCAATGTCATGTGCAAGTTTGAGTGAAGGATTATATTTTCCTTTCTCAATGAAGAGAATCGTTTCTCTTCGCACTCCAATCTTTTTCGCAAGGTCTTCCTGTGTTAAATCATATCGCGCTCTGAGCTCTTTGATTCTTGTTTTCATTTTATTTACCTGCCCTGTCGTAGTAAAATACAGAGAAAAGGCACACCATCAAGCTTCCTCCAAAAAGAAATACAAATGCCGGAGCGAATAGTTCAGTACTGCTATGTGTCAGGTATATGTATACAATCGTTGCAATTCCGAAAAATATCGTGTACATAAAGGCGTTCCTTGTTGCCCTGCCAACAATTATTTCTAGTCTCTCATCGCTTAAATTGTACATTGAAAAGTAGGGAATGAAACTAAGGAAGCACAGGAAAACCGTCTTCCCCTCAACAAAATACAACAGACTCACAATGGACAGGAAACCCAGATACCAAATTACATTTTTCATTTCATATCACCCCTTTCTTGCAAGGTATAAATAAGATGCAATAAATACGAAACCTGAAACTAGTACCACAACTGCTGTAACTCGGCTTCCTGGTAGCTCATAGTCAAATAAGATCTCAAAAAAGAGAGGGCTGAAAACTGCACTCCAGATTGCAGCAATAAACCCATAGTATCCTGCCTTATAATTTGTAAGTTTCAACCGTTCATCTTCTGCAGGAAGTCCCTTTCGAATATTTTTTATTCTATCCCATAGTATATATAATGCAAAAACTACCAATATTAAGACTATCCCTATTAGTGATATTTCATTTAATTCAAGGTTTCCTGCATTTAGTACAAAAAAGGATAGTGTCACTATTACTGCTGCTGCTATTCCTATGCCTATTCCAATTCCTATTTTATCTTTCATTTTTTTTATCTCCTTTTCTATATTAGTTAGTGATAACTTTTTATTAGTTACCCCTAACTCAATATTTGTTATTTCAAACTTATTATTTATTTTTTCTAACATTATGTTAGATATATATAACATCCACTATTTATAGTTTTCCGCTCTTCAAGTAATTAAGGAGAAAAATAAGATTGATATCAAAGACATTTAAGGTAAAAAAACCCTGTATGAAAAAGTACTATTTCTAACGTTATCTCAAGAAAAATGAAGTTGGGGAGGAAGGAGGGGGGAAAAATATGAAGAAAAAAAATCAAAATTTTTCCCTTCCTCACCAGTAATAACTTTCTTACTGCAACTATTTAAATTTATGTTGTAAATATTACAAAATGACAATATACCAATTATTATGTTACATCCTGTCAAATTATATGTTATTGTATACTTCCAACAAAAAACTCGATCATCCAATATCTATTGTTCTCGTTACATCTTATACATAACAAGACCAGAAAGCATCTTGGGTAAAAAATAGGTGGATTTCTGAGGCATGTGCTCGCCTGCATCTGCTATTGCCTTCAACTCTTCTATCTTAGTGGCATTCATTAAAAATGAGAAGTCAAACTTTTTTCCTTCTACAAACTGTATTGCCTCACCATCAACTCTCGTATATTTCACATGATCTTCAAGGTTTTTCTCATTAATGCCCATTAACTTTTCTAAAACGATCTTGTGTAAAATGGAGACATCCAGTGTTCTCCAGGTTGAAGAGCGATCACGTGCAAGTTTATCCATTACCCCTTCATCTTTTAATGTCAAGACATAATATTTGTTTTTACAATACAATGCAAATTTGTGCCCGCTCTTTGTTTCTATGTCCTTCATAACGTTCTTTCCAATATCATCGTACTCTTTACCTTCACTATCAATTCCTTTTTCTTCAATATTAAAAAATTCACCCAGCTTTTCAATAAGCTCTTTAAAATCAAATCCTGGCATTTTAAGCAGTCGATGCGTTGGTAAAATGCTGAGCCCCTCATCAAACATGTTTGCAAGAATGATCATGCGATAGTTGAACGATGCATTATCTTCATTATTGCCTGTTTTCTCTGTTAACTCGTCAGCATAATTAATCGCTGTTTGGTATCTATGATGTCCATCTGCAATAAACAAAATTTCACTTTTAAGTTTGTTTGTAATCATAGAGATAATATTCTCGTCATCGAGTTTCCATAATTTATGAGTAAAACCATCATAACCTTTAACCTCTATAATGGGATTATCAAGAGCCCCGTCCACTTTCTTTCTTATGCTGTCATTCTCATCAATATATAGAAGCTGGATCGGCTCGAGATTTGCATGACAAGCACGCAAAAGATTTAACCTGTCTGCCTTTGGCTTGGAAAGTGTTTTTTCATGAGCTTTTACCATTTTATAATCAGGATCTAATTTCAATAAAACAAAAAATCCATTCATCGTTTTTGTTTGGTTATTTATTTTATATTCTATTTTATAGGGATAAATGGCACTTTTGTTCGATTCTATCAATACAGATTGTTTTTGCCATTCATCAAACAGTTTCCTAGCTCGAGTATATCTATTGTTTTTTTCTGTATCATCTGGAAATTGTTTACCCAAAATTAGTTTTACAAAATTGTATGGATGCTTTTCATATAGTTCACTTTGCATCTTTTCAGATATAATATCATATGGTGGTGACGTTACTTTATCAAGTTTGCCTGTCTTTTCTTTGTTATATGTGATGCCTTTAAAGGGGGAAATTTCAACCATCTGGATTACCTCCCTATTTTCGCTTTGGTATAAAATATGCCATTAAAAATGTTGTTAGGGATGAGTTAATCCGTTTCTAAAAATAAACAGGAAATGTTTTAAAACCATAAAAAACCTTTAAATACACAGAGATAACTAAGTGTATAAAATGAAAAAAATCAAAATAATGGGGGCAGGTTTGTCAGGTCTTAGTGCTGCAATAAATTTAGCACGCGTCGACTACACTGTAGATGTTTTTGAAAAAAGGGGAGATTGTGGTAAGCGATTTCATGGTGATTTAGAAGGATTGGAAAACTGGTCTTCCCAGATCGACATTTTACATGAAATTAAGTCAATGAACATTAAAATCAATTTTGATTGTAGCCCATTTAAAACAATGTACCTATCAGATGGAAAGGAACTATTAAAAAATACTTGCAAGAAACCAATATTTTATGTAGTAAAAAGGGGAGCTGTCGAGAACAGTTTAGATCAAGGCCTTAAAAAACAAGCACTAGATTCAGGAGTAAATATCCATTTTAATTCGAAAACAAAAAAAGAAGAAATGGACATTATCTCAGTTGGATCAGCCGAAAATAAACCTTTTGCTATTGCGAAAGGGATACGTTTTGAAACAGAATCAGATGATATCGCTGTTGCTCTTTTAAACAAAGAGGCATCTAACAGAGGGTACTCCTACCTACTAATAACTAATGGTTACGGCTCTATGTGTAGTGTAAACTTACATATGACAGGTAGTACGGCAAATAGGTATTTCAAAAAAACATATGAGACTATAACCAAACTTTTTAATATCGATATAAAAAATGAGAAAAACATTGGCGGAGTCGGCTGTTTTTTATTAAAACCAAGACTTATTGAAAATGGTAGAATATATACTGGAGAAGCCGCTGGACTACAGGATTTTCTCTGGGGTTTTGGAATGAGATATGCAATCAATTCTGGTTTCCTTGCAGCAAAAAGCATCATAGATAACAAAAATTACAAAAAGTTAATCAAACAGAGCCTTTCAGACAGGCTAAAAACCTCAGTTGCAAACAGGTTTCTTGTTGACTGGGATGCCGATCGTTACTATAATTATCTGCTAGAGTGGGCTAAAAAGAACGACAGTTGGCGAGAGCTCTTACATAATGGATATAATCCATCTTTATTCACCCGTACAGTATATCCTTTCGCAAAATTGGTATTATCATTAAAATTTAGAGAATATTTATAAAATTTTTCAATTTCTTTGTTAATAAATAATTTAACCACATAAAACATATCGACTTGAGGAGAATGAAATACAGAGACATTATAACCTTGTTTGTATCAATTCTTTTTATTCTATCGCTTGCATATAGTATTGGTGTAAACAACTCGGTTTGGTTTTTACCTGTATTATTGTTTGTTACACTGGTAATTGTGATTTATGAATTATGGTTGTAACAATTTTCTCCCCTTTTATTTTATCGCATTTTTCCTTTATGATTTGTGGATATAAAAAAAGAAGGATAGCTCTTTTTACCACTGCAAAATGAACACAAACCACTTCGCACATTCCAATAGTTTTTCCCCATCTTACCAAAACGTCTCCTACATTTTTCACAAATCATTATTTTTATATTAGTTTTTATATTATAAATATTTTATTGTGAAATCATATCCTAAATAGGATATTCCAGCCTATTGAACATAGGTTTATACAAAATTTTAAATTACTTATGTTATTCAGCAATCAAGATGAAAGACAAAAAAATTCTAGAAATGGCAGAGAAAACTCTTGATAGATATCAAATATGTGACTGTTGCTTAGGAAGATCATTTAGACAAATAGAGACAGGATTAACAAATAAACAAAAAGGCGAATTAATAAGAAATAATCTGAAATACGATAAAAAGACGATTGCAAAGGATTGTTGGCTGTGTGAAGGACTGCTAGATGAAATCGAACATTTTGCAAATCTGGTTTCAGATGTAGTAAAAGAATATGAGTTTGACACATTCTTAATGGGTTCAAAGATCGATGAAGATATCTTAGATAGGGAAAAGGAATTACGGGATTTTATAAAGTCTGAAGATGCAGAACCAATCAAAATGGAAATCAACAGAGAAGTCGGCAAGATTCTTGAAAAAAAACTGAGAAAAACAGTAGATTTTGAAAACCCGGACATTATGGCAGTAATAGATACTGCTTTTGATGTTGTAAATCTACAAGTAAGCTCTATTTTCATATATGGGAGATATAAAAAATTAAAAAGAGGCCTTCCTCAGACGAAATGGTTTTGCAAGATTTGCAGAGGCAAGGGATGTAAAGCTTGTAATTACACAGGAAAGATGTATGATACAAGTGTGGAAGAGTTAGCTTCAAAAAAGGCATTAGAAATGACAAAAGGTACTGATGAATCATTTCATGGCAGTGGGAGAGAAGATATCGATGCTTTAATGCTTGGAAATGGACGACCTTTTGTTTTAGAGATAAAAAATCCAAAGATCAGAAATATAGATTTGTCTGTATTTGAAAAGAAGACAAATGACTATGCAAAAGATAAAATTGAGATTAATAACGTACGATTTTCAGATAGAAATGAGGTTGTGAGAATTAAGAGTGCAGAATTTAGAAAAACGTACCGTATAGTACTTGAAGGCGAAAAACCTATAAATAAAGAAAAACTTAAAGAAGTAGCCCAGATATTACAAGGTAAAACAATAAAGCAGTTTACACCAACCAGGGTGGCTCATCGTCGAGTCAATAAGGTTAGAGAGAGAAAGATATATAACTGCGATATAGAATCGGTAGAGGGTACTATAGCCAGAGTAATAGTAGAAACCGAATCTGGAACGTATCTGAAGGAATTGATATCCGGCGATAACGGAAAAACCAAACCAAACATA
The DNA here is from genome assembly GCA_030619765.1 of Thermoplasmatota archaeon. Lineage (GTDB taxonomy): Archaea > Thermoplasmatota > E2 > DHVEG-1 > DHVEG-1 > JAGLML01. The sequence continues at coordinate 29,391 of JAUXAU010000024.1, read as the reverse complement.
AGTGAAATGATTGGTATTCCCTGCATAGTAAAAGAACTAGACGTAATAGAGATCAAGGGGGAATAATCAGATGGTGAAACGATCAAAAGGAACAAGAAGCAAAAGTAGACATGTATTAAGAAAAAAACCAAGAGATAGAGGAATCTCCTCTATAACAAGAGCAATACAGCAGTTTGAAATTGGCGAAAGTGTCAGTGTAAATATAGATTCCTCAGTCCATAAAGGTATGCCACATCACCGTTTCCATGGATATACTGGGAAAATCGAGGGAACGCAAGGTAATGCCTATCTGGTTGGGATAAATGTAGGTAAAAAACACAAGACATTGATTGTTAGATCTGAGCATTTGGGTAGAGTAAAATAATGACGGCAGATGAAACTGGAAGGATAGTTTCCCTTCCCGAAGTTAAAAATATGCTTAAAAAAATTGAAAAAGAAAGGAAAGAATTGATTTACGAACAAAGAATTGCACTAGAGCATGCTCAGAAATTTGCTAAACTATCTGTTAAACAAACAAAGGATCTAATAAAGGATTTAATGAAATTAGAAAACATTGGAGAGGCCCATGCGTACAAAATAGCAGATATTCTTCCTACTTCTGAAGATGATGTAAAAGCAATTTTTGCCAAGGAGAGATTCACGCCCAGTGAGAGTGAAATAAAAGATATTTTGAAGATTGTAGGAAAATATTATATTGAATAATGGTGGGGGGTTAAACGTGGAGGATTATGTATATGTTTTGGATTATTTACCAAATGGAAGAGGAGACTTACCTTCATTTAAAAGAAGACCTGTTGCCTACGGCATAGGAGAAAATCAATTTACTCTTCTTGAATTGATCCCAAAGAGAGATGCCACCTTTGACATAGGTGAAAGAATATATGTTGGCAAAGATGCAGATAAAAGAAAGAAAATCGAAAAGATAAAGGGAAGAGTAAACTATGAAGATTTAACATCAACTGCTCATGGAGAATTTCCCTATATCATTTTAGATATGGTACATAAATCAGAAGAGCGTTTTGTTAAATTTTTTAATGAAGCTTCTGCAATCTCTACGCGTTTTCATGTCCTAGAGCTTTTGCCCGGCCTTGGTAAGAAAATGATGCATGAGATACTTGACGAACGGAGAAAGAAACTATTCACAAGTTTTCAAGAAATGCAGGATCGCATTGATTTTCTTAGGTCACCAGATAAACTCATTGCAAAAAGAATTGAATTGGAGCTTACAGATCCCAATCAGAAATACCGAGTTTTTACCCGCCCTCCTCTAAGTAGAAGTCATCATTATTGATAGAATGGCAAAAAAGAAAATTGGCCAGAATTTTTTGATTGATAAACAGGTAGCAGAAAGAGAGGTTGACTACGTTAATCCCAGTGAGGAAGATATTGTTCTTGAAATTGGACCCGGGAAGGGTATAATTACTAAACTACTTGCAAAAAAAGTAAAAAAAGTAATTGCAATAGAAATTGATTCTCAACTCATAAATAACTTGGAATCAACGTTACCAGATAATGTCACATTAATTAATGCAGATGCACTTAAAATCGATTTTAAATCGTTACCCGCTTTTAATAAGATTGTTTCAAATTTGCCCTTTCAAATTTCATCACCAATTACGTTTAAGTTTCTAAAATATCCTTTTTCTAAAGCTGTTTTAATTTATCAGAAGGATTTTGCAAAGAGAATGGTTGCATGTTCAGGATCAAAAGATTATTCACGCTTATCTGTTGGGATTTACTATAAAACACATTGCAGAATTCTAGAGACAGTTTCAAAAGAATTTTTTTTTCCGATACCAAAAGTCGATTCAAGTATAGTGGAGTTAATTCCAAGAGAAAATCCACCATTTAAAGCATTAAATGAACAATTCTTTTTTGATATAACAAAGAAGTTATTTGGTCACAGGAGAAAAAAAATAAAAAATATTTTAGAAGATGTGTACAGTAAGTTAGAAAATCTGCCTTATTTAGATAAAAGAGTCGAAGAACTTACACCAGAACAAATAGGAGAGTTAAGTAACCTTTTATTCAAAATTAATCACTAGCCGGAATGCATGTAAGTTGTTTAATGTAGTAAACAGTTTGCTATTTAGATAATACCATGTAAAAGTGATTTTATTTTTTACACTATTTTTAATTGATATAATTACATCATGGCAGTTTACTGAGATAGGTTTATATAAAATCAGTTTCAAAGTATAACATACTAAACGATTTGAAAGATGAGATGATGGATAAAAAAATTATGGTAGTGGACGACGATTCAGACATATTGGTTTTTCTTAGAACCGTCTTTGAACAACAGGGTTATGAGGTATTGACTGTTGATAGTGGAAGTGATTGTATTGAAGAGTTAAAACGAGGCTTTAAAGGAATTGTACTAATGGATCTCATGATGCCCTTTATAGATGGATGGGATACTTTGAAAGAAATAATAAAACACGGATTAAACAAAGATATTGTAATATCTATTCTTACAGCCAATGGTGCCCCTGACCCTGAGAAGATGAGAGAACTTGACTCGTATATTCATAATTACATAAAAAAACCATTCGATCTAGAAAAACTAATCTCGGAAATTAATAGTATGGCTAAATCAAAAAAATAAACGACATTTAAAAAATATCAAGATTTTTTTAAGATATTATTTCTTAGAACAACAGTTTACATGAAGGACGAAAGAAAACTATTAATCCCATCAAAAACACCGATAACATCAAGACCGATAAGTATAGCAAAAAACACAACTACTACAATGAGAATTTTTATTGCAAATTTTATTAACTTCCAAGCAACAACTGCAATCAGTATAATTCCGATGAATACGGCCCAAAGAGGTATGACAATGCCAAATAGTTCCATCTAATTCACAACATACTAATCTTTCCTATCTCATTTAAACATTTTTAATTATACAATGTGGTTTCTCCCAAACGTACTAAAACTCTAATTATATGTCTTTTTTGTGTATATAAAACATGAATTTATCAAGTCAGATTCATTAGAGCATAGGGAATATCAGTATAACATAGCAAACTCTGCTGCTAAAGCCAGCACCTTGGTTGTTTTACCTACAGGTCTTGGAAAAACTATAGTTGCTTTATTAGTTCTAGCCAAAGAACTAAAAAAGAAAAACAACAAAATATTGTTTCTTTCCCCGACAAAACCATTGGTAAATCAGCATGTTCAATTCCTGAAGAAAGTTCTAACGATAGATGATTCTGTTGTTGTTTTTACTGGTGAGGTTCCTCCTGTGAAAAGGAAGGAACTGTGGAATAATAGCAGAATAATTGTATCCACTCCACAAGTCATAGAGAACGATTTAATTTCAAGGAGAATCGATCTGAATAATATTTCCCTTATTATTTACGACGAAGTACATCGTGCTGTTGGTAACTATTCGTATGTTTTTGTTTCCGACATATATGGAAAACAACGTAATGAAAGATTATCTCTAGGAATGACCGCCTCTCCAGGGAGCGACATCTCAAAAATACTTGAAGTATGTAAAAATCTTGAAATCAGTAATATCGAGATAAGGACAAAATATGATCCTGACGTTAAACCGTATGTTCATGATTTAAAAATAATATGGAAAGAAGTTGACCTCCCTAAAGAGTTTTCATATGCCCTACAACTGCTGAGAAAAGCATTGTCTGATCGTCTTAAGATTTTGAAAGAAATTGGCGTTGTGGAGTCTTCTTCTCTTTCGTTAATAAATCGAACAAAGCTTTTAGACATTCAAAAAAAAATCCAGGAAGAGTTACGATCTAGCCCCACTCCACCAAAACCGTTATTCAGGGCTGCATCTGCTCAAAATGCTGCTCTGAAGCTATATCACGCAATTGAACTCATGCAAACTCAAGGGATCAATGCATTAAGAAACTATTTTCAACGCATGGGGAATGAAGCATTATCTAAAAGCGGGAGCAAAGCATCGAGAGATATTCTAAAAGATAGTAATGTTCTAGAAGCACTCGCATATGCAAAATCTCTTGACATTAAGCATCCAAAGATACCAGAAATTGTTAAAATTGTTAAAGAACAATTTAACATTAAAAAGGACTCAAAAATTATTATCTTCACACATTATAGAGATACCTCATTATATGTTCTTGAACAGTTAGAACATATCGATAATGTAAGACCAGTACGTTTTGTTGGACAAGCGGGTAAAGGAGAAGACAAAGGATTAACTCAGAAAGAGCAGATAGAGATAATAAGTAAGTTTAAAGAAGATGTTTTCAACGTGTTGATAGCCACATCGGTTGCTGAAGAAGGTCTTGATATACCATCAACTGATCTTGTTGTATTCTATGAGCCTGTTCCTTCTGAGATACGAACCATCCAAAGAAGAGGCAGAACTGCTAGAAAAATGCCTGGTAAAGTAATTATTTTGATTACAAAAGATACACCAGATGTAGGGTACTATTGGTCATCTCGGCGAAAAGAGAGAATGATGCGCAGCGAGTTGGAAGTGTTGCGTTCTTCGTTGAACAAAAAATTTGAGGATGCCACATCGTTTTATGAAGGTATGATTATTAAGGATAATCAAAAAAAATTGGACGAATATTCAACGACAAAAAATATTAAAATTATCGTAGATAATCGAGAATATCGCTCCAATGTAATTAGATTTCTTTCTGGAAAAGACGTTGAGATAGAATCACAACAGCTGGATGTTGGTGACTATGTTCTTTCTTCTCGCATAGGAGTTGAACGAAAAAAAGTTGATGATTTTTTAAATTCATTAATTAAAGGCAAACTGTTTTTTCAGATGAGAAAGTTAAGGGATGCTTATTCAAGACCAGTTTTAATATTAGAAGGTGAGGGTTTACTAACAAAAAGAAACATCGGCCATAATGCAATTTTTGGTAGTCTTGTTTCAATAATTGTTGATTTTGGAATTCCTATTATAACTACCAAGTCTGCTCATGAAACTGCAGATTTATTGTATGTCATGGCAAACAGGGAACAAAAGGAAGGTAATAGAGCGGTAGCGATACGGGGGGAAAAATGGTCTATGTCAATTCCTGAACAACAGCAGTTTATTATGGAAGGTCTTCCCAATATTTCGGCAGTTCTTGCTAAACGACTTCTTCAAAATTTCGGAAGTATCAAGGCTGTTGTCAATGCATCTGAAGAAGAACTCTGTACTGTTCAAGGTATTGGAAAAAATATTGCAGCAGAGATTGTTGAGATTTTAAATTCTGAGTACATGCAGAAATAATATCCCAAATATTTTTATTTAACCTTGCAATTACTCCCCTTTCGTAAAGGCTGCAAAAAAGGTGATTTCTATGTCAACAGACGAAAAAATTGAGCGGGTTTGTGATGGATTAAATATGATTAGTGAAGACAATTCTATACCTAGAAATATCAGACGAGGAGCAGATGAAGTTAAACAAATTTTGCTTAATGATTCAGATCCCATTGATCTCCGTGTTGCTTCAGCCACATCTATACTTGATGAATTAGCAAATGATCCAAATATTCCTTTGCACGGTAGAACGCTTATTTGGAATATAATGAGTCGTTTGGAGGAATTGGCTTAAATTATTTTCGAAAACAAACTATGGGTAAATCATTCATGAATATAATTTAATAATTGGAGGAGAAATTTATGATACGAATAGGGCCAGCAGGTATACCTTTATCATGTAAAGGCCGTACCAATAAGGATGGAATTATTTATACACACAGAAACCTTGATTTAAACGCTATTGAAATCCAGTTTGTTAGAGGACTTTATGTCATGTCAGATGAGGAGGCACAGATTATAAGAGAATATTCAGAGGAAAATGATATGGAAGTTCATGTTCATGCTCCGTATTATGTTAATTTGGCTGGTGATAGTGAAGAGATAGAGATGAGCTTTGAAAAGATATTGAGGTCCGCCCAGATGGCAAACAACATAGGAGCAAAAACAGTAGTCATACATCCTGGTTTTTATGGGGAAAATAGTGAAAAAAAGACCCTAAAAATGATTATTAAAAATTCAAAGAAGATAACCGGAATGATAAAAAAAGAGAAGCTTAAACTAAAAATTGGTATTGAAACAATGGGGAAACAGAAGGTTTTTGGAACGTTAGATGAAATTATTGAGGTTTGTAAAAGTGTAAAGGGTGTGATACCAGCAATAGATTTGGCCCATATCCACGCGCGAGGCAACGGCTGTCTTAAAGAGAGAAAAGATTTTGAAGAAATTTTTGAAAAACTTAAGCCCTTGAGATTAAAACATTATCTAATACATGTTACTGGCGTGCTGTATGAAAATGGAAATGAACTTTATCACCTACCTATAAAAAAAGGAGATATGCCAATTGCCCCATTAGTTGAGATCATTCTTGACAATAACTATAATGTGACTTTAATCTCTGAATCTCCACTTTTAGAACACGATGCAGTATATATTCGCCTTCAAGTGGAAAAAGCAATTATGAAAAGAACTGAAAAAGAAGAAGCATATTATAAGGATTTATCAGAGGTTATATGAAAGAAAAGGAGATATTTCGGCAATCATTAGATTATATTCAATTCAAGATAAAGGATATACTAGGCGATGTTACTAAAAACGACATTAATAATGTAATTACGTTATTTTTTGAGGCTAACCGTATTTTTGTTTATGGTGCTGGAAGATCTGGCTTGGTTTCAAGGGCCTTTGCTATAAGATTGGTTCATCTTGGATTCCAGACATTTGTTATTGGAGAGACAATAGGAGCTCCTATAAAAAAAGATGATTTAGTTTTTGTTATATCTGGTTCTGGAGAGACGATTCCTACTGTAATGACTGGTGAAATAGCCCATAACATTGGTGCTAAATTGGTTGTTGTGACAGGGGAAAGAAATTCACGTATTACAAAATTTGCTGATATAGCTATTTTCCTTTCTGCGGGGTGTAAAGATGAAGAAAGAAAAAAACTTGCTCCTCTTGGAACTTTATTTGAAGCGAGCGTATGGATTTTACTCGACAGCATTATAGCAGAGCTTATGAAAAGCAAAGGGGAAACTGAAGAATCTATGCGTTCACGTCATGCCACTTTAGAATAAGAACCTTTTTTACGTGTCCAGCCAGATATTTCAAAATAGTTTTATTAGAGAGACGTCTTTATTGAAACCCATACATTTTTAAGAGATTTCTCCATGTAAGGCTTTAAATTATTGGCAAGGTGATCAATATGGCCAAATCATCAACGTATACACGACAACCAATTGTAAGTGTTCTGGGTCATGTAGATCATGGAAAAACAACTCTTTTAGATTTTATTAGAGGTACAGCTGTTGCATCAAGAGAATCTGGTGCAATAACACAGCATATCGGTGCAACCGAAGTACCGATCGATGCTATTTACAACGTATGTGGAAGCTTGCTCGGCAGTAAAAAATTCACAGTACCTGGTCTTCTTTTTATAGACACTCCCGGCCATCATGCCTTTACCACATTGAGAGCAAGAGGCGGATCACTAGCAGATCTTGCAGTATTAGTTGTAGATATCCGGGAGGGATTCAGACCCCAGACACACGAATCCATAAACATTTTAAAACAGTATAAAACGCCCTTTATTGTTGCTGCAAACAAAATCGATGACATTTCAGGATGGGAACAAAGTAGCGACATTGCAAATCTTAGAATTGAAAAACAACGTGCAATGACTAAAAGCTTGTTTGAAGAAAAACTCTATGATTTGATAGGAAGTATATATGATAAAGGCTTTGAGTCGAATATATATTACAAAATCAAGGATTTTCGCAAAGCTGTTCCCATAATTCCCATATCCGCAAAAACTGGAGAAGGGATTCCTGAACTCCTCATGGTTCTTGTTGGTTTGGCCCAACGTTTTATGGAAGATCAACTGTCTATTGAAAGTGGTGCAGGTAAAGGTACTGTTTTAGAGGTCAGAGAGGATGTTGGATTAGGAACTACAGTTGATGCAATAATATATAGTGGCACAATTCGAAAAGAGGATACCCTTGTTTTTGGTACACAAAATGAGCCACTTGTAACTAAAATCAAGGCATTGCTTAAGCCAAAACCACTTGATGAAATCCGCGATCCTAGGGAGAGATTCGATAACGTCCAAGAAGTTCATGCAGCTTGCGGTATCAAAATTTCTGCCCCGAATCTTGACGATGTCATTCCCGGTGCGCCTCTTAGAATTGTACGTGATGATATAGATGAACTTATTAATGAAATCAAAAATCAATCAAAAGTAAATATTGAATTGGATAAAGATGGCATTTTTCTTAAAGCTGATACTATTGGCTCTCTAGAAGCACTAGTTAAAGAATCAAGAGATAAGGGCATTCACATTCGAAAGGTAGAGATAGGAAATGTTTCAAAAAAGAATATTGTTGAGACAGATGCTATTGTGAACCCTCTTGATAAAGTCATCTTTTCTTTTAATGTTAAAGTACTTCCAGAAGCAAAGGAAGAATTGGCCAATACAGATATCACCATTTTTGATGAAGATGTTATCTATACAATAATGGAAAATTATGATGAGTGGATTGAAAAGAAAAAAGCTGAACTTGATAAAAAACGACGAGAAGATTATACCCATCCAGGAATGATAAAATTCCTCCCAGAGTATGTTTTTCGAGTAAGCCATCCTGCGGTTATAGGAGTCAGAGTACTAGCGGGTAGGATAAAAGACGGTATGAGACTTATGAGAGATGATGGAAAGGTTATAGGTTCCATTAAAGGTATTCAATCTGAAAATAAACCAATTGAAGAGGCATTACAGGGACAAGAAGTAGCTATCTCAATAGATGGTGTAACAGTCGGAAGACAGATCAAAGGAGAGGATATTTTATATACGGCTCTCCCGGAAAGCGATGCAAAGAAACTCAAAGAAATGGATGTTTTGAATGCCGATGAAAAAGATGTTTTAAATAAAATTATTGAAATTAAAAGAAAAGCTAACAAATTTTGGGGTATGTAACCCTATAAAAACACTAATAAATGGCATCTATATACGGATACCAGAAATGACATCTATTAAAGAAATCAAAGAAGCTGAAAAAAAAGCACTTCGGTCAATAGAAAAAGCAAAAAAAGATGCTGAAAAAATAATAGAGAAAGCAAAGAATAACGCTGAAAAAGAAAAACTAAAAATTATAGAAGCCGTCCAAAAAAAGGTCAAAAAACTCTGCGAAAAAGCAGAAGAAAATGCAGAAAGGAATATCAGTAAAATCAAAAGCGATTGTAAAGAAGAAATTTTGAAGATAGAAAAAACCGCTAATAAGAACATATCAAAAGCTGTTGATCTTATTGTACGAGAGGTCCGAGAGGGGGAATAAAAAATATTATTTCCAGCTAAAATGAAGAAAGTCTCATTAATTGTCTATCAGGATTATGTAGAGGATGTTATAAAGACACTTCATGAAGCTGGCAAGGTTGAGATCGTCGATATATCAAAAGAAGCTCCGTTAACTTTGGAAGAAGCTGAAAAAGCTGAAATGGATCCAGAAGCAGGTACATGCACAAACTATGAGTTAAGATTTTCCAGATTAATAGATATTTTAAGTAAAACCAAAAAATCTCCTTCGGGTATAAAGGCAATGCTTCATCCACAATTGCCTGAGGTAAAAAGTGTTGAAGATCGTTTTTTGGATGAACTTTACTCTTATGCGGAAGGTATCCTCAATGAGATAGAAAAAAATATTTTGGTTTACGAGGAAAACTTAAAGAAATTGGATGAACAAAAAGAAAAAATTGATATTGACATAGAACAGGTTTCGTTTCTTAAGGATTTTAAATTGGATATTTCAGATATTGGTGTATCAGATTATGTAGTTATTGTTGCCGGTAAAACACCTGAGTTATCGCCCATAGAAAAGGAAATTGAATCACTAGATTCAGCAGCATTGTATTCTAAACAGTTTGGAAGTGGTAAAAAATGCGAATGGGTTGTAGTAATTGCCGCTCACGTATCTGAACAAGTGAAAATAGAGAAACTATGTCGAGAAAAAATTACATTGTTTGATATTCAACATCTTTCTGGTTCTCCTAAAGATGTTATAAAAACACTTAAAAAAGAAAAAACGAAAATAGGAGATGAAAAGAAACAAATTCTTTCTAAGTTGAGCGACTATGCTTCAGAAAATTTACATGATTTACTGGCTCTCAGGGAAGAAATTCGGCTTGAAAGAGTAAGAAAAGAGATATCAAAGAATTTTGCAAAAACAGATAGCACTTATATAATAAAGGGTTGGGTTCTGGAAACGAACGAAGATGAGTTAAAATCTTTAGTGACCAGTGTTTCAAAAGGTTATGCTGTTTATAGTTCTGAAACCCCTTCTGTCAATCCAGATAATCCGCCTACTTACTTTGAAACACCTAAATGGGCAGCTGCTTTCAAAACCTTTCTAGATATGTTTGCAACTCCCAAATACAATGAGATAAACCCCACAATTATTATGGGTATATTCTTCGTATTGTTTTTTGGTATCATGCTTGGAGATGCTGGTTACGGTCTCGTAATCTTATTTCTTTCATTGTTTGGATATGTTAAGTTTTCAAAATATAGTGAAATGATCAAAAACTGGTCATTTATGGGAATGTGGCTTGGTTTGACAACCGCAGTTGTAGGTTTTTTAACGAATAGTTTTTTTGGGGATTTCATACCACGTTTCGTTTATCATAACCCAAATCAACCTCTTTATAGTATAACGCTTGGGGGCGTACACCTACCTATTGAGCCTCTTCGTGATCCTCTCATCATTTTGACGATAGCACTCATATTTGGTTTGATCCATCTTAATCTTGGTATTTTATTGGCTATCTATCAGTCCTACAAAAACAGAGATTTTAAGTTACTAATCACAAATCATTTCTCGTGGGTACTACTCCAAATCGGTGGAGGGCTACTCATCGGAAATTTCCTACTCCACCTATTGAACCTAGGGACAGTTGAATTTTACTTCTCAATTGTTCTCGTGGTTATCGGTCTCATTTTACGACTTATGCATGCTGGCCCACTCGGTTTCTTTGATGTTACTGGTTTTGTTGGTGACTGGCTTTCATATGCTCGACTTCTCGCACTTGGCCTTGCAACGACAGGTATGGCACTTGCATTTAATATTGTTGCAGAGTTATTTGCTAATATGATTCCAATTGAAATTATTGGTATAACAATAATGGTAATTTTACTTGTAATATTGCATGTGATAAATCTAGGGCTTCAAACTCTTGGTGCTGGAGTTCATTCACTAAGACTTCAATATGTTGAATTTTTCAACAGATTTTATGAAGGGGGCGGACATGAATTTAAGCCTTTCTCCATAAAAAGGAAATATACTAAAATTAAGGAGGTAAAATAAACCAAAAAACAAAAATGGAGGACAAAAAATGAGAAAAATAAAAATGAAAGGAAGAGCAGTGATAATACTAATGGCTATCATGGCACTAATGATGGCAACTGGAACAGCAGTAGCAGAACCATTAACTGGAGTAGAAGGAGAAACGCAATCAATGATTATAATAGGTTGCGCGCTTGCCATGGGAATAGCAGGAATAGGATCTGCATTGGGTTTAATGCTAGCTGGAACATCTGCTGTAGCGGTAACTGGTGAGAAGCCAGAATTGTTTGGTAAATGCCTAATCTTTCAGGTATTACCAATGACCCAAGCAGTATATGGCCTGCTAACAGCCATCTTGTTAATGATGGGAGCAGGACTGCTAGGAGGAAGCGCATCAGCAGATATGTCCAATCCAATGCTTGGAATATCCGCAATTGGAATAGGACTAGTTGTAGGACTTACTGGCATCTCAGCAGCTAATCAAGGAATGGTAGCGAGCGCATCTATTTCTGCAACTGCAAGAAATCCAGAAGTTGCTGCTAGAGGAATAATCTATACAGTTATGCCTGAAACCATTGCTATCTTTGGGTTACTCGTTGGAATACTTCTCATGACTGGATTGGGACTACTATAGATGGATAGAACATGACGGCAGAAAAAATCCTTGAACGAATTAAAAAAGATTCAGGAAAGGAGATAAACCAGATACTAAAAGAAGCAGAGAAACAAACTGCTAGTATCATTGACATTGCTAGAAAGGGGGCTGAAGTAGAATCGGAAAAAATACTATCAAGCGGTAAGAATCAAGGTGAAAACATCAAAAAAATCCTAGTTTCAAAAGCAAATCAGGACGCGAAAAGAGAGATTATGAAAGCAAGGGAAAAAATAATCGAGGAATGTTTTGCAAAAGCACAACGCAGGCTCTCAACCCTCAAAGAAGCAGAATACAAAAAAATAGTAACGAAGTTGATAGAAGCTGGACTCAAAAAACTTGATGGACAATGTACTATAGTTGTATCTAGAGATATTGACAGAAAAATCGCTAAAAGTATGGGATTAAAAGTAACAGAAACTGTAGAAGCTTCAGGTGGAGTAATCCTCAAATCTAGTGATGGGGGGATAACCTTGGATAACACATTCGAAGGCATACTTAAGCGCAAGAAGGATGAAATAAGAATAAAGGTAGGAAAGCTGCTTTTCTCTAAGTAGGGTGTCGAATTGTTAGAACAGATCTTTGATCCGCATAATCTACCTTTCTGGATTCTTATTACATCTATTATTGTAGTGGTTATTGGAATAGTTTCCAGGCCTTTCTTAACCCACGCTAAGTTTGCGTATTCAAACGCATTATTCGAAGCGATAGGAAACCCATACATTGATGATAAGGAACTTAGTAACATAGTGGAAAGCAAGAATCTTATTGCGTTTAAGGAGACAATAAATTCATCAAAAGATTACAATATAGTTGGTGAAGATACATATTCGGTGCAGAAATCCTTAGATGACAATTTTATTCAAACCGTTGAGATGATGCGAAAGGATAGCTCGAAAAAAATGAAAGATTTCTATGATATGTACTTAGAAAAAATCGATATATATCTAGTTAAAAACGAGCTTAAAAAATTAATACTGGGTAAAGCCGAAGTAGTAGAAATTGACAATGCTATCCTTCCCCGTACCAAAGAATTTCTTAGTAAAGTAAAGGATGCTGGCAAAGAGAATTTACCGGAGATTTTAACTTCTTATGGTTTTGAAAAAGAATTAATTGAAGTAATCTCTGAGGCAAGTCCCGATATTTTGACCATAGATGTGGAGATTGATAAGCATATTATTAACAAATTTAAACAGGTTGAAGTACCTTATAAATGCGAACAGGCAAAACAGAGTTTTGTAAAAAGCTTAATAGACACTATGAACATTAAAAACATTCTCAGAGCTAAGCAGCTAGGCTACGATGTTGCCACTTGTAAAAAACTATCCCTTGGAGAGGGAAGAGAGATTGCAACTTGGAAATTTAATGAAATGGCCGAAGTAGATCAGGTCCCACAGGTGATTTCCATTCTTGAAGGCACGTCATATTTTAATGTTTTAAAAGATTCTATTGAAAAATATAACAAAGAAGGATCTGTACAAGTTTTAGAGAATGCTTTAGATGGATTTTTCCTAAAGCTTGTCAAAGACATTTCTTTGCAGAATTTTCTAAACCTAGGTCCAACTCTCCGATTCCTTGTTTCAAAAGAATTTGAGATAAAAAATCTTAAAGTGGTTGCAAAAGGCATTGGTGAAAATCTTTCATCTGATCTCATCAAAGGTTTATTAACTAAGGAGGCAGCCTAATGAAACTTGCAGCTATTTGTGACAAAGATACTGCAGTTGGACTCAGACTTGCTGGAATTCATGAATTGTATGTTCCAGAAGAAAATCCAGTTAAAATTTTAGATGAGATTTCCGAAAGAAATGATGTAGGAGTTGTTTTTATAACTGAGAAAATAGCTGAAAGTATTAGTAAAGATTTAAAAGACTTTAGATTAAGATATGATACTCCCGTAATTGTAGAAATTCCTGATAAAAAAGGGCGTTTGGAGGATCATGCAGATTTTATTTCACATCTGATAAAGAAAGCAGTAGGAATTGATATTGGTAAAAAAGAAGGATGATGGAGGAAACAATAAATGTCTGAAATCGTAGGAAAAATAGTTAGAATCTCCGGACCGGTCATAGAAGCAGATAACATGCGTGGGTCAAAAATGTATGACGTTGTCCGCGTTGGAGATGAAAATCTAATAGGTGAAATTATTCGTCTGAATGAAGATATTGCAACCGTCCAGGTATATGAGGATACAAATGGTTTAAAGCCTGGGGAGAAGGTTATTTCTACACTTGAGCCTCTTTCTGTAGAACTTGGGCCTGGCCTTATTACAAATATTTATGATGGTATTCAAAGGCCTCTTCCAGCAATTAATAAGCAAACTGGCGATTTTATCGCTCGGGGTGTAGAAGCACATGCACTCGATAGGAAAAAGAAATGGCATTTCAAACCAACTGCTAAACCTAAAGACAAAGTTCAAGGCTGTGATGCGATCGGAGAAGTACAGGAATCTACGATTATTTTACATAAAATCATTGTTCCACCAGATATCCAGGGAACCTTGTTGTCCATTGAGAAGGAAGGCGATTATACTGTTGAAGATGATATTGCTGTTGTAGCGACAGATAAAGGCGATGTAAAATTAAGGATGCTTCAACGATGGCCGGTACGTAAAGCCAGGCCAGTAGCTGAAAAATATGATCCATCTTTAGCTCTTATAACAGGTCAGCGTGTTATTGACACGTTTTTCCCTATTGCGAAGGGCGGTACAGCTGCGATACCTGGAGGATTTGGGACTGGAAAAACTGTGATCCTTCATCAGCTTGCGAAATGGAGTGATGCACAGATCATTGTCTATGTAGGCTGTGGTGAACGAGGAAATGAAATGACTGATGTACTTCGGGAATTCCCCGAGTTGGAAGATCCCATAACACATGAGCCACTGATGAATCGTACGGTGCTTATCGCTAATACCTCTAATATGCCTGTTGCTGCACGAGATGCAAGTGTTTACACCGGTATTACAATAGCTGAATATTACCGGGATATGGGATATGATGTTGCACTTATGGCAGATAGTACTTCTCGTTGGGCAGAGGCGATGAGAGAAATATCTGGTAGATTAGAAGAAATGCCTGGGGAAGAAGGGTATCCTGCCTATTTGGCCTCACGGCTTGCAGAATTCTATGAACGAGCTGGTAGAGTAAAATTACTAGGTTCAAAGAATAAGGAAGGTTCTGTATCGGTTATGGGTGCAGTTTCTCCGCCAGGTGGTGATTTTTCCGAACCTGTTTCACAGAATACTCTTCGTATTGTAAAGGTGTTTTGGGCCTTGGATGCAGACCTTGCAGATAAAAGACATTTTCCTTCAATCAACTGGCTAAAATCATATTCTTTATATCTGGAAGAAGTGAGCGATTGGTGGGAGAAAACAGTTGGGAAAGACTGGCTTAAACTTCGAAATAGAGCTATGGCTTTACTTCAGAAAGAATCAGAGCTGCAAGAGATAGTGAAACTGGTTGGACCTGATGCACTTCCCCCTCGAGAGAGAGGGCTCTTGGAAAGCGCAAGAATGATTAGAGAAAACTATCTGCAACAAAGTGCTTTTCATGAAGTTGATACCTATTGTCCTGGAAAGAAACAGTATGAAATGCTTAGACTCATGCTCAAGTTTTCAGATAAGATTCAAGAAGCAGTAGAAAAAAACGTTCACATTGATGACATTATTTCAATAAAATCAAGGGAAACACTGGCTCGTACTGGCACGGTGCCGAACGAGGAATTTGAAAAAAGATTCAAATCATTGGAGCAAGAAATGGAAAATGAGTTTAATTCTTTAATAAAGGAGAGGGTGAAATGAAACGCAAGGACATAGAATATACTACTGTTTCAGAGGTTGCTGGGCCTTTAATGATTGTCGAAGGTGTTAAAGATGTCGCCTATAATGAAGTAGTTAAAATTAGGACTTCATATGGTGAAGAAAGAACTGGGCAAGTTCTTGAGGCGTTTGAAAATAAGGCTGTTGTTCAGGTTTTTGAAGGAACACGAGGGCTTGACACCAAAAATACATCTGCACGTTTTATTGGGGAAACCATGAAGCTGGGTGTTTCAAAGGATATGGTTGGTAGAGTTTTTGATGGGACGGGTAATCCTTTGGATAATGCGCCACCAATAATTCCTGAAGAGAGAAGAGATGTTAATGGAGATCCGATAAATCCCTGCGCTAGAGAATACCCTAGAGAGTTTATTCAAACAGGTATCTCAACGATTGATGGGCTGAATACACTTGTGAGGGGGCAAAAGCTTCCTATTTTCTCAGGTTCTGGACTTCCTCACAATGAGCTTGCCGCTCAAATAGCGAGACAAGCAAAGGTTCTTGGTAAAGAGGAGAAGTTTGCTGTGGTTTTTTGTGCTATGGGTATTACAAGTGAGGAGGCTAACCTATTTATTAAAGATTTTGAAAATACCGGTGCACTTGAAAGAACTGTCATGTTTTTGAATCTGGCTGATGACCCGACAATTGAAAGGATTATTCTCCCTCGTATGGCATTAACATGTGCTGAGTATCTTGCGTTTGACCTCAATATGCACGTGCTTGTGATCCTCACTGACATGACAAATTATGCAGAATCATTGAGAGAAATAGCTGCAGCACGAGAGGAAGTTCCTGGTAGAAGAGGATACCCAGGGTATATGTATACAGATCTTGCTATGAATTATGAGAGAGCTGGAAGAATCAAAGGTAAAAAAGGTTCTATTACCCAAATTCCTATGCTTACTATGCCTGACGATGATATCACTCATCCTATCCCTGATTTAACTGGTTATATAACCGAGGGTCAGATTGTTTTAGAAAGAGGACTTCACAAGAAGAGCATATATCCGCCAATTGCCGTTCTGCCGTGCCTATCTCGTTTGATGGACAGAGGTATTGGTAAAGACAAGACTCGTGAGGATCATGCAGGTGTGTCAAATCAGTTATATGCTGCTTATGCAGAAGGATGTGATCTTAGAGACCTTGTTGCAATTGTTGGAGAAGATGCCCTTTCAGATAGAGATAGAAAATTCCTACAGTTTGCCGATGAATTTGAAAAGAGGTTTGTATCCCAAGGAAATCATGAAGATAGAAGTATTGAGCAAACACTTACTATTGCATGGGAGCTTTTATCAGGTTTGCCGGTATCTGAGCTGAAAAAGATTGATGAAACTTACATTAAAAAATATCTTCCACCCGTAAAAGAAGAGAAGTAACATGGCAGAGCAAATCCTTGAAGGTGTAAACCCTACACGAATGGAACTTCTTGAAACCAGAAAGAAATTAACGTTAGCTGAAAAAGGACATAAATTACTGGAAGAAAAAAGGGATGCTCTTGTAGAAAAATTCTTTGAAGTAATTGAGAAAAGAAATACGTTTTTAGAGGAGATAGACGAGAATTTTAAAGATGCGTTTCTTTCGTTGATACAGGCTCAGATGATTCTTGGTGAAAATAAAGTTAATGATGTTTCATATCTTTCAAAAGATATTGGTGATATATACTTTGAAAGCGATAATATAATGGGTGTGAAGATTCCTAAGATAAATAAGAAAGAAATTAAACCACCTACAAAGCCTCTCTATGGTTTTTTTGAAACGTGTGCAAAGCTTGATGATGCACATAAGAAGTTTAGTGAACTATCTGTAAGATTATTGGAACTTGCTGAGATTGAAAGTGGTATCAAATCTTTATCTATAGAGATAGAAAAAACCAAAAGACGAGTCAATGTTTTGGAAAATACTCTAATACCCAAGCTGTTTGCTACAATAAAGTATATTGAGATGCAACTTGAGGAAAGAGAGCGTGAGGATTTCTTCAGAAGAAAAAGAATTAAAGCGTTAATGGAAGCAAAAAGAGAATAATATGTCACTAGAAGATGATCCCGTACTTGGTAGGTTTTTTGATACTCCTGAAAAAAAGGCTAAGTGGATTGTACGTCTTAAAATCGCTTATATTCTCTGGATAGCTTTTGTAATTATTGGGATTATCTCAATAGCTATTTGGTATTTTTTAAAATAAAAAAGAGGAAAAGAATTTTAGTCTTTTCCAATATCATATATAACCTTTATAGCTAATATGCCAACAGCAGGGGCAACGAAATATGATAGGCTCATTGAAATACCGGATAACAGAGCGCCTATGAAGGGTTCTAGGAACGTGTAAGACCTTTCGAATACGCCGGCCATAACGACTAGTGATATACCTGCTAGAAGGAATGTAGGTATTTCTTTCTTGGTGATTGTTCCTTTTCCAAAGAATGCTAAAATTCCTACGATTGCACCGATTATTGCTAGTAACCATGCGACCCAGCCGCCTGCATCTGTGGTAAATAGTATCGCCTCTGCAGATGCTATCGTATATGCTTGGTAAAGACCAACGATCAGGGCGATTAGTATGCCGATTAGAAAAGCCCTTCTTCCTATCTTCAACATCATATCTTCTTTTTCCATATTATTCACTTCCCTTATATTCTATATATTTTAGTTTGCTAGCTGAAATATCTCCTTCTATATAAATCTTCCTATTTTGCTATGGAAATAAGTTTAACGAGAAAATAATTGATAAATTTATTCAGTGAGCCAATCTTCATCGATTCGTTTATATTTTGTGATTTCTTCGGTTTTGAACCATAGGTTGATTTCAAATTCGGCTGTTTCTTTGCTATCAGAGCCATGTACAATATTTCTTCCAATAAATTGACCAAGGTCCCCCCTTATTGTCCCCATTTCAGCCTTCTGGGGATCTGTTTTTCCCATCATGCCTCGGACCATGTCTATAGCGTTGATTCCTTCTAAAACCATAGCAATTACAGGAGATGAAGTGATATATTTTACAGTTGGTTCAAAAAAAGGTTTACCTTTATGGATTTCATAGTGTTTCTCTGCTAGTTCTTTACTCACAGATACAAGTTTCATTGCTACAATCTTGATTCCTTTTTTTTCAAAACGACTTATAATCTCTCCAGCAAGTCCTCGTTGTACGGCATCAGGTTTTATTATGACGAACGTTCTTTCTTTTTCCATGTGTTCACCTTTTGATAGAGGGATATATACTTGGTTTAAAGAATTAACGCTCCAAGGTTTAAGGATTGACTTGCTATATAAAGAGCAAAACTCGTGAAGTTAAATAGAATGTGAGCGATTATTGCCGTATTAAGATTTTTTGTTTTCATTACGACGTAACCAAGAAGTATTCCAAATACTCCTGTCATTAATGCAGGATAGATCTTTCCATATGATAAATGGGCCATTCCAAATAGTAAGGCAGTTGTTAAGATGGCTATTTCTTTTCCTGCTAAAGAATTAATTTTGTCCAATAGAAAACCTCTAAAAAATATCTCTTCAGTGGCTGATTGAAACACTACTATGAAAAACATTGAGATAAGAGAAAGATTGCCGGCTAACTCTTCAATATTGGTTATTTCTTCTTCAACAACTCCTTGCTGATAAAGTATTAGACCTATTACAAACATTATGGCAAACATTACAATTACTACAGTTATTGCCCATGCCAAAGTCACGTCCAGTCCCTGTTTTCTTATTTTTAGGCTTGACAGCATCTCTCTAATTGAAAACTTATTAACAAGTAGATACCACACAAAAGGAGTTCCAATAAATATTATAATAGTAATTATTGAACCTATCATAATTAAAGATTCTGAAAGTTCGATATCTTGAGCTGAGGGAAGAGTTCCAAAAAACGAAAGTATTGGAGATAGGATTAATAAGAAGAGAGTAAAGAGAAGTACAAGCAGGGCAAAAATATGTGAGGGTTTTTTAATACTAAAGTCCATGTGCTCTCGAAACATAAAAGGTTACATAAAAGTTTTTAATTGTTTTGCAACTGTATTTTAGTTGTTGTCCAAAAGAATTTGGATATTCCTTATGGATACGTTTTTATAGAAATAATTGATTCACGAGACTAAATAAAAGGGAAAATATGAAAAATAAGATTAAAAAAGAAGCTATAGAGTGGTATGAAAACGTAGGTTATCACGATACTAAATCCATAGAAAATTTTGTTGAATTAATAATGGATAAAACCTCAGATTGTATTTTTGAAGAAATTAAGAAGCAATTTAAAGAGGAATTTCTTAGTGGTAATTTGAAACATGATTTTATCATTTCTCCAGATTATTATTTAGAACTTAAGCTAAAGGAAGTTAAACAAAATTTTTCTAAAGATACTTCTATGGAATTGCCCTGTGATGAATGATATTAAGAGAATTGTACAAAAGAATTTTGTTTTAGGATTAATTACAGATAAAAGTTTTTAAATATTTGATATTGTTACATCGTCAGAAGTTGGGCCCGTGGGGTAGCTTGGTCGATCCTTTTGGCTTTGGGAGCCAGAGACTCCAGTTCAAATCTGGGCGGGCCCACTCAAGTTAACAGGAGAAAAATCATTTCGTTTCGTAACACTCTGCGACTAGTTTTTATTGATTTCCTGGTGCGAATATTTTTTAAGTATTTTCATGATTGATGATATGATGGATGAGGAGCTTGTTAAAAAAGCGATGGCATCTGTAGTAACTGGATTCATTATTACTTTCATCTTAGGAATATTGTTTATCTCAATTATTGGTACATCAAAATATGTTTCTGAGGGTGGAGTTCCACTAACTTGGATTGCAGAGATAGAGATAATGGGTATTACCGAATATGATTATACAGGTTTCATCCTTGATTTGGTTTTTTGGTCTTTCATCGTTTTCTCAGTTTTAATTATGGGGAAAAAACCTCAACTTAAGATTGAACCAGAGACTTCACAGGATATTAAACCTGAAACTGTTCGAGAAAAACAATTGAAACTTGTTAAGAGGATTCAAGAGGAAAGACAGACGGAGAAACTTTTGGAGGAAGCTAAACATAAATCTAAAGAACAGAAGAAAAGGGAGAAGTGACATTGTCGAGTGTGTTATGCTACTCAATCTTCTTATATAATTTAAATGTTTGGTAGGAGATAAAAAAAGAGAAAGGGTTTAGTGAGATAGATTTAATTGCCATAATTCATGAGACGTACTTTAACAATTTTTTAATTATATCAATCATCATTCATGTTTTCTCATATTTACAAAACTTTATTATTTGAAGATTTATTCTATAAAAATAAAACAAAGAACATACGGGTTGAGTGATGATGAAAAAAATAATGATAATATCTCTTGTAATTCTTCTTGGTTGTGCCTCTTTTTTTAGTGGCTGTATCGAGGAAGAAATGGAAGATGAAGTTGAAATAGGAGAGGGGACTCTTCAACTTCAGATAACTGATAAACCAGGGGATTTAGATATATTACATGCTAATGTGACCATTTCAACAGTAATGGTTCATAAATCAGGTGCTGGAGACGATGACGAGGAAGATGATGATGAATATGAGAATGAAGATGAAGAGGATGATGGTTTTATAGCTGATGGAAATGGACCATATTTTGGAGAAATTGATGAAGATATTGATTTTAAGGGTAATGCTTCAGGTGGAACTAAACCATATAATTACTCTTGGGATTTTGGGGATGGAAACAGTTCATATGGACAAAATGTAACTCATAATTATTCTGTTAATGGTACTTATGAAGTAAATCTTACAGTTGTTGACAATGATAGTGATAGTAGAGTTGATTGGTATATTACATCTGCTATAATCGGAGATGTTGATGAGGATGATGATAATTCAACTGCTGGCTGGTACACTATTGTAAATGAATCGCAAACTTTTGATTTGATAGCTCTTCTGAATGTCACAGATTTACTTGGGGAAAAGAATCTTTCTACAGGAAAATATTCACAAATACGCTTAACAGTTGAACAAGCAGTGATTACAATTAATAACAGTGGAGAAATTGAAGTACATGACTTAAAAATACCATCTAATAAAGTCAAGTTGACAAAGTCATTCTGGATTTATGAGGATGAAATAACTGTTCTTACTCTAGATTTTGATGTATATAAGTCAGTTCATAAAACAGGAAGTGACAAGTACATAATGAATCCAACCATTAAAGTTATTCAAGAATAAACTCTATTATTTTACTGATATCCGATTCGAAGATTCCCAAACAACAGGTTTCTTGCTCAGCAGGCAATCCAAGTCGAGCTATACTCTCTTTTAAGGGGAGAAGAAACTAAAAGCCAGAAGATATCCATTTGGCTCTTTCACTTTTAATGTGGTGGTATTTTGGATGCTTGGTTTAAAAAAAGAAAAAAGAAAGGTTTTAGTGAGATAGATTTAATCGCCCTGAAAAACCAGAGTTTGCTATTTTCGTAAAACTCTCCTAAAAATCCCTCCTGTTGACCTATGCAAATCTGGGCGGGCCCACTTTAATTTACTTTTGTTAGAATTCTGTATGGATGAATTTCAGTCAAATTTGAGGATTATTATTTGCGGAAATATATCGATTTTATGGAATCAGTGGCAAAGGTAACCAGACAGTTACAACAGTAAAACCAGAGGCAATAAGATCAGAATAGACTCCTGTTCCAGTTTTGGTGCCACCCCAATAACCAAGAAACCCAAACATAAAACCAATGTATTCACCAGGATCAGTTGACCTTGTAAGAAATCCCCTAGTATCTATCCCGTCATTGGTGTATCCTTTATGAAAGCTGATAATATCAAATCCCACCAGATTTATAAATGTGTTTAAGCCAAAAACAAGTGTAGTACCATTGATCAGCTCAAAATTAATAGCACAGATTGCATTAAATATTGAATTATTGATTATTGGAGTAGTTTTAATTCTATTCATAACTCTTAGTAAATTCACATTTTTTGATTTCTCTTCGATTCTTTCAAGGATACTTTCATATGTAACATCATTTGAAATCAGATTATGTTCTTTAAAAACCAGGAACTGAGCATTCCACGATTCTTCAGCAGAGTTGTCTGTTCTTCTAATTTCTCTTAATTTCTCACGTAGTTCTATCCATTCAGATTCAGGAAGTTCTACGATTTTTTTTACAGGAACTACATCAGTACAATCAAAAAATTCAATGGTTACAAGTTTTTCCATCTCTGTCGATTCATAAAATGTTGTATTCTTTGTTACATCAGCCTTAAACATACTTCCCATTGATGGCGTGATTGTCAATCCAACAAAAAGAAGCATAACCAGACAAACAAATCCCCCAGTACGTTTCATAGTAATCAAAAAATATAATTAAAACCTTATATTTTAATATTTCGTAATTTTTAGATAAAATCAAGCAGATTTTAATGCAAATTCTTAGAAATAACCAAAAAAGCCATTTTTTAGGATAAAATAAGGAGAAAATTTAAATAGACAGTATGTATATTGCCTGCTGGAGGTATTTAATATGGCATATACTCATGAAGGATGGACGTTATACACACGCGATGTAACCTTAAAGGGTGGAAGAGAGCAAACGATCTATTACTTCAGTAAGAGAACACCGAAAAGCGGTACACCATGCGACAAGCCCGATAATATGGTAGTCGGTGTCAACAAGAGAACTGGACTTCCGTACTTGAAAAAGAAATAAAACTATCACTTTCTTTCCTCTTTTTTCTTTTTTATATATTTTTTATCATAAATTTATTAAAAGAATTATGTTTAATAGTACAATTGTGTTAATTGTTAAAGGAAATTTATTATGAAAGTTACATGCCCTCAATGTAAACGGAGAGTTCGTCTAAGACGTGGAGAGGATCTCACCTGTAAATGCAATAAGAAATTAAACTATATGCATTTCTTTCGCAAGAAAATAAATTATGTTGTCTATCTTATAGATGCAAATATTTTTATCTACGCTGAAAAAATAAAAGATAAAAGAAATAAAAGTTGTAAAAAGATCCCTATCTTTAATTCTCCTAGGATAAGGATTGGAACAACTGATGTTATAATAGATGAGATAAAAAAGAATGAAAAAATCGAGGTATCTGAAAAAATAAAGATTTACAAAACTGGTAGGATATCAGATGAACTAAAAATTTTAAAAACAAATTATTTAAAACAGCCGTCTAAAGCAGATTTATCGCTTGTGCAGGCAGCAATTGAGCATGCGGAGATTAAAGGTATTATTACTTACGATAGAGATTTTGGAAGGATTGCAACAAAGGGAGTCGTGCAAAAGAGATCTTCGACAGAATTTTGGCTGGGGAATGCTGACGAATTTTTAAAGAAATATGAAATAAAATATAAAGTTAAAAGTTCTTTATAGATTTAAGTTATCCACCTGCTTAAAAATCTGAAATTGATAATAAATACTGTTATAGAATATTCGGCTCTGTTGCCATCATATTTATCAACTGCAACAACTTTTATTATATGACCAAAGAAAATTCTTTCGTTCCATGTCCAACGATATATCCCATTTTCATCCGCTTCAGTTACATTTACCTTGAGAAGGTTGTCTATGTAGAACTCGACTCTTTCAATACCTGTTTCTGTATCTGTTGCTCTGACCTCAAGATCGATATAGCCTATGATGAAAATAGTTGGATGTCTAAATATACGTTTGTTTCTGAAATAACACCACCATTTATATTCATCATATTTTAAAGGTTTAATTAATTCTATTGTCGGTGGATTATATGGATCTTTTTCTGTCGTGAACGTCCATGTATCTGATCTGTTTTCAAATATGGAATCATTTGCAACTGCATACCAACTGTAGGTTTTGTTGTATTCTAAATCTGGCCAGGTTACCTCTGCTTTGGTTCCATTTGATACCTTCTCGGCAACATTAATAAGAATGTTATCATCGACATCATAAAAGTACACATCCATTATATCGTTGTCAGGATCGCCAACAAATACGCTTATATTTGTATTTATACTTATATCATCGGAATTATTTCCAGGAGATGGATTAGTTGGTTCATTTGGTGGGTGATTTATTGTAGTTGTAAAATTCCAAGTGTCTGATTGATTGGTATATTCACCATCATCTGCAATAGCATACCAGCTGTATGTTGTGTTGTACTGGAGATTGTACCATATTATTTTTGCTACGCTTCCATTTGATACATCAAAATCGATCCCTATGAGGTTATCATCCGATGCATTATAGAAAGAAACATTCATTTTATCTCCATCTGGATCAGTTACAATTACGCTTATAGTTGGATTCATGCTAATATTTGTAGCATTATTCGTTGGATATGGATTACTTGGCTTATTCGGTGGATTATTTTTAAGCATTGTTGTGAATGTCCATGTATCCGATCTGTTTTCATATATTGAGTCGTTTGCTACTGCATACCATTCATAGGTTTTATCGTATTGTAGACCAGACCAGTTTACTTCCGCTCTGCTGCCATTTGGAACACTGGTATTGGTCCCTATGAGGCTATCATCCGAGGCATTGTAAAAGTACACATCCATTGTATCGTTGTCAGGATCAGTAACAAGTACATTTATAGTTGGGTTAATACTAACATTTGTAGAGTTATTTTCGGGTTGTGGATCACTTGGCTTGTACGGTGGATTGTTTTGAAGCATTGTTGTGAATGTCCATGTATCCGATCTGTTTTCATATATTGAGTCATTTGCTATTGCATACCATTCGTAGGTTGTGTTGTATTCTAAATCTGGCCAGGTTACCTCTGCTCTGCTGCCATTTGGAACACTGGTATTGGTCCCTATGAGGCTATCATCCGAGGCATTGTAAAAGTACACATCCATTGTATCATTGCCAGGGTCGCTAACAAATACGCTTATCGGCGTGATTATACTCACGTTAAGTGAATTGTTTACTGGTGATGGATTAATAGGTTTAAAAGGCGGCCCCCAAACACTATTTGGAGCACCGGGTGTTCCACCATATACAAGGCTTACTTCCCAAATGTCATCTGCTTTATATTCTATAGTCATCCCAGTATTACTTGCTCCAGCCTGTGGAACATAGGTTACTTCGTCTATAATTTCTAAAGTATCATTTTTTATTGCGAGATATTCTCCTGTGTTGAGTAAAGAAAATGATGAATCAATTAGTGTTCCCGAATAACCAGGATAATCGATAAGAAAATTTAGGTAATTATCTGCAATTACTGCAAAGCCACCCTCTGGGATTTCCATACTTCCGTTCTGAAGTGCAAGTGTATGATTAGTGCCTTGTTCATATAGGCGCCAGCCGGTTATGTTGATTGCATAATTAGCCTTGTTATATATCTCAATCCATTCATGCCCACTATCTGTTCCCGCTGGATTGTACATTATTTCATTTATTCGTATTGTTTCTGTATCATAAGCAATTGTCATTGAAGAAAGGGTAAAAGTCGATAAAATAAGTATTGCAACAAGAAAAACAGCACTGCATATTCTTGTAAGTTTAATTTCATCTTTTTTTCCTTCCCTATAATTCATAATTTTTCCTCTACGCAATTATGATACATTAATAGTAATTAAATATCTATATATAAATATTTTCATAAAAATATGTATTTTTTGTAACATATGGCAGTTTTTCATTTTGTTATTTTGCCAGACAAGGTTTAAATACATTTATTGACAGAAGTTAGCGAGACATAGATTAACACGATAAACTTTGTCTAGGCGTGGAAGGAAATGAAAGGAAGGAAATTGATAAATGTCATACTTCTTCTATTAATTTTTATAGTTTCAACTATTAATATTCGTGCTGAAACCAACCTTGAACAAAAACCTGAAGATATAGAAGAGTTAAGCATTATTAAAAATGAATATTATGATTCTAATGACAAGATTATTGTAGATAAAAATAGTGATGATGCAGATTATAAAAGCATACAAAGAGCAGTAGATGGTGCTCCAGATGGTTCAACAATTTATGTAAAAGAAGGAATCTATAGTGAGATAATCCACATATATAAGAAGATTAATCTAATTGGAGAGAATAAAGATAAAACCTTTATTAATCCTGAGTCAAAGAAAAACAGTTATGCTGTCAAAATTTCTGTTACAGGTGTAAAACTTAGTGGATTTAGCATAAGTAATGATGGTCCTGGTCTTTATACCACTGGAGTTAAGATAACTGCATCACAAACAACTATAGGAAATTGTAATATATTTGATACACCAATTGGAATTGCAGTCTGGAGTTCAGGAAATACTATTTCAAACTGTACATTCTGGGGCTGTGAAGATGAAGGCATTGCATTTTTAGGAAGGCCTACATCAGAGTGTAAGTATAACTTGGTAACAAACTCTGAATTTTATGATAACTGTGATGGAATAGAGTTGCAGTACTCATCAAATAATGTTATCTCATACAGTAAATTCTATAATAACACACATGCAGGCATCGATGTCATAGGTTCATCTAACAATAATAACGTCATTTCTAACTGTGATTTGTATGATAATGAGGCTTTTGGTATATACCTATCAAAATCTTCTGAGAATCAGATAACACATTGCATGATTTCAAATAATCAGGTAATGATGAGCAGTTCTAAGAATAATACAATAGATAACTGTGAATTGGAAAGCATTTACTTAAGAGATACTACCTTAAATATTGAAAATTGTGAGAATTTAGAAGAATCTAAAATCAAAACAGTAAATTCAGTATATGAAATATATAATAAAGAAAATGTACATGCTGCAACAATTAGTGAAAAAATAGAGAATGCTAAAGAAAATTATTATAGTAAATTTTCATCAATTTTTGCTCTCTTGAATTTAATTAAATCTCGTATTAGTAATTATCTCGGTATGTAATAAAAAAAAAGAGATTAGTATTATTTGTTCTTATTGCCGGATTTTTGGGTGATTACTTTTTTTCTTTGCCTTTCTTTCCTTTTGCTATTATGAAGAGTATTATTAGAATTATGATTATCACTATTATTATAATGATAATATTTGTATAGTCCTCTTCCTGTGGGGTTGGTTCTCCTTCATACTCTGCAAGTTCCTCGGTTTCAAGATCATACACATAATCCCATTCGCCGTCTCCGTCGTCGTCAATTAAGTATTTTCCACTTTCCTGTCCAAGGTCTATTTCTAAGTCTGTGTCGTGGAATGTATCATAGGTTCCATCGGCATCGTCATCGGTAATATATCCGATATCATCGACGATATGTGCATCTATCAAAACAGTATATCTTGTGGTATCTGAAGGTGTTTGATTATCATATGCTTGTACAGTTATTGTATATTTTCCTGCAGCTATCCAAATATGCATTTGCGTTGTTGCTGTTCCGTTTGGTAGAAACTCTGTTGTGTTTGTAGTTCCATCGTCCCAGTTGAAGTGATATTGTATGGTGTCATTGTCTTCATCTGTTGATACAGCGATATAAGCGTATTCTTTGTTTTGTGTACCTTTCTGAGATCCTTCAATGACCGGAGCAGAAGGTATCCTATTTGCCGTAATTATTTCTGCTATTGTTTCATTGCTATCTGTAGCTCCTAGATTGTCTATAACAGTTAAGCTGACATAATATCTTCCTTGATTGGAATATGTATGGACTGGGTTTACTCCATATCCCATGGCACCATCACCGAAGTCCCAGGTATAGTTGGTAATAGATCCATCATCAGTGCTTCCTGATCCATCGAATGTTATTTCTTCGTCGATGAATCCAGAATACGGTCCATTTGCATCTGCAGTTGGTGGTTGATTGGTTGGGCCTGGACCTGGACCACCGGGACCTGGACCTGGTGGTGGTGGAGCTGATTCTGTTGTAAATGAATAAGATATATTTCTCCAACCAGTTTCATCAGTGGTATTGACAAACCAGGTATATGCTGTAGAGTACGCAAGACCTGATATGCTACAAGTCTTAGTTCCATTGTTATCTCCACTGCCAGAGCTGTTTCCAACATCTGGTAATGTTGTAATAGACCAGTTAAAACTATCCCCCTCTGGGTCTTGGATAGTGATACTTATAGGTGACGTACCAATAGAAACGCCAGGTGATCCATCACTTGGTGTTTCATTAAAAAACACAGGAGGACCTGATATATTGACAGTTAAGTTTATTGGATATGAACCCGCACCGCTAATGTAGATGGTCTCATTAGCGTTAAATGTCATTCCAGAAACTACAACTTCAAAGGTACCTGTTTCTCCTACTAGTCCATCAGCATTGAAGTTTATCTCGTAATATCCATCAGGTAAGAGCCATTGCGCTGTTATTGGCGATTGACTTTGAAATAGAAGGTTTACTTCCTCCGGTTGCGTAATAATTTCATCTACATATACAAATCCCCATACCGTGACGGGAACTGGGGCTGCTGTAGTAAATGAATACGATTCGTTTGTCCAATCCTCGCCATCGGTTGCATTGACAAACCAGGTGTATGTTGTAGAATATGCAAGACCAGATATGCTACATGTCTTGGTACCATTGTTATCTCCATTGCTAGAGCTGCTTCCAATATTTGGTGATGTTTCTATGGTCCAGTTAAAACTATCTCCATCAGGATCTTCAATTGTAATGTCTAATGAGGAGGTGCTAATGGATACGCCAGTTGTCCCATTACTTGGTGACTCTCCAGAAAATGTAGGAGGATTATTTGGA
>JAUXAU010000061.1 GCA_030619765.1 Thermoplasmatota archaeon | reverse complement strand
AGGTGCCGTGAATATTGAAAAGACTGGTAATATGAAGTCACAGTCAGTTGCAACCGACATATTTTGGGAAGATAACTTTGATACTTATTCTCTGGGTCCTTTGCATGGTCAAGGTGGATGGGAGAATTGGGATCTCCAACCTGATACAACCGGATATGTAACGGATAACCAATCCCGCAGCCCTTCTAATTCGGCGGAGATTGCTTGGTTTGAGGATGATATAGGCGCTGATATAGTGTACCAGTTCTCAGGGGTGAGTTCAGGTAACTGGATATTAACAGTTTGGCAGTACGTCCCCAGTGACATGGAGGGTAAGTCATATTATCTCCTTCTAAACACCTATAATCATGGCGGTCCCTATGATTGGTCGTTACAGTTAGAAGTTGATTCCGCGACTGGTCGTATATCGGACTTCGATAATTTAGACGATTGGCTGCCGCTAATAACCGACGATTGGGTCGAGATACGTGTTGAGATAGATTTTGATGTAGACCTACAGACAGTTTATTACAACGGTGAAGAGCTGCTTTCGAAAATTTGGGGTGCTACGAAAAACCTTGGATGCATTGACCTATTTGCTGATGTCAGTTATTCTTCCTCAGTTTACTACGATGATTTTGTCCTTGAGGGAATAGTTAGCGAGGATCCTGATTTATACTGTGAAGGCGACCTTCACTTTGGAAATGTATCAGCAGGTGCAACTTTAACGGGTAGTTTTACTGTTGAAAACATTGGTGGTCCCGGTTCATTGCTTGACTGGGAGATTACGGATGAGCCAAGTTGGGGAACCTGGACATTTGACCCTGAATCCGGTGACGATTTACCACCTGCAACTCCAGTGACGGTACAAGTAACTGTTGTTGCACCAAAAGAAAAAGCCGATTACATTTCAACAATAACAGTAACAAATATGGAAAATCCTGATGATACCTGCACAATAGATGTATCAATGACAACACCGGTACCAGTGAGCCAGCCATCTTTATTTCTACAATTTCTTGAGAGACTCATTCAGCGATTTCCAGTGTTAGAACTGATACTCTCACATCTATTAGGGTAAAACATACAGTAAATTATCCACCCCTCTTCTTTTCTTTTTATATCTAGAAATGTATTGTTAATAATTTATTTTTGATTTGAATTTTGCGATCACTACTATTTCTTTTGCTTAGTTAAAAATTTTTTAATTTCTGAAAAAAGGGAAATAATAGCAAGTATTGCTGAAGATATAATCAAATAAAAGCCACTAGCAAAACCCCAGCTGGATTGCATAAGCACTGTTTCTTCCAATGAAATACTCAATAAACCTTCCCCCTGTACATCGCCGATACTAACTTCAGTTACTTTAGATGTTCCGACATAAAACATTGAAATAATTGCGATAATCAGAATAATGCCCAATAAATTAAATAAAAGTGAATATTGTTTTTTCCCAAGTTTACTAGATATAAAACTAAAGCCCAATAGTATACAAATAGCGTATACAACAATTACTACTTTTCCTAAAAAATCCACAAATATTTCAGGCATTTCAGCAATATCAAAAGTTGTTCTTCCACCATAACTAGTAGATTCTATCATAACTTGTGGATTCATAAATATCTGGGTAGTTCTTTCTGCCATTGGAATAGCACTTGATCCAGATAGTCCCCACCACGGCTGAATCAAAGCAATAACTATAAGAGCTATAGCTAAAAACTTCAGCAGTGAATTTAATGACAATATTCTAACCAAAGTTAAAACTATTATCACGCCAATAAAAATGAAAGCAGCTCCTACAATAAGTATAGGAAAGATTGAACTTAATGTTGTAACAAGTTTGACATTTCTATTATTTGTTAACTCTACCTCTTTGATTCCAACTAGGTCTCCACCATCAAATGCTTTGATTGTGTAACTACCTGGTGGCATAGAAAATATCTTTTCATTGGATTCAAGTACTTTATTTCCGCTTCTTAGAATTTCGAAATTTATATCTTCACCCAAAAGAAGATTTGCTCGTGAATCAAAGAGATCCACAGCAAGATTGAATTCAGCAGTAAATTTCATGCTAACAAAATCGCCGTCATGCGGCAAATTCAGAACTTTTTCATCGGCAAAATTAGCGTAAGTAATTCGAAGTATATAATCCCCCGAAGGAATATCTTCGAAAAAGAATTTGCTTGGTTCAATTTCATCAGGTATCAATTGAACAACGCCGTTATCTTCAGAATTTGACAGAGTTGGAGTGATTTCGACACCAGGTGGGAGATCAAAACCATCTCTTACCTCAACCGTTAAATCGTAAAGTTCAATATCAACATCAACTTCAAGTTTTATTAAAGATTTCTTAAGTTCCCCATCATAAACAACAAAATCCCTATAAAACGCTTTTAACGTATAAGGATCCCTTGGAGCATAGGGTGCTTTTAATATGGCCTTTCCATCGATATCTGTTGTATTTTCATCGAAAAGAAAACCATCTTTATTTAATAAAACAGCATTTATGCCTTCTATACCATTACCGTGTTGGTCAGAGAATGTTAATTTTATTATACGTTCCCACGAACAAAAAACATGAACTTTTTTATTTCCATCAATTGTAACTGTTTTAGCGCCATTGAAAAATTTAGTTGAATTATCAAGTTTCCAATACACTTTTATGAGGTAATCACCTTCAACAACCTCTGGAAACATTTTATGTGCTCTGTATCTGATGAGAAAAGGTTTCTCTGCAACTCCCGAAGATATGAGATTTCCGTTACGATACAATTCAATCCACATAACAGGAAAACGACGGTCTGTTCTATTTGAAAGCCAGGGATACGTAAATCTAGTGCCACCGAGATGGGTAATCACTGTTAAACTGTACTTTTTTTGCTCTTTTTCAAAAGCAGAATCTTCAGATAAATAACGATGCTTAACTAATTCTTGATACATTTTTGCTTCTTTTCGAACCAACGAATATCCGCCCTCTTCAGATGTGAATAACTCGGCATCAAACTCAACAACTAAATCTTCTGGAATCTTTAAATCATGGCCATATCCTTTTTCAAATGAATTTCTACCAAAATTTATCGAAGCGTAATCAACTTCAGCGTTAAGGAAATCAAAGTATTCTTTCTCTGCAACTTTTAACTGGATACCATCTCTTTCATCTTTACCTGATCTAACAACACCCTCATTTGAAGAGAAAATTATTGAATTGGTTTTTCCTTTCTCACCTTCTCCGTAAGCAATCCAAGCTTCCTTTCCAAGATCAGCATCATCTTTAAAAGATATAATCCATTCACGATTTTTAGATTCAGGATCTAGATTCATTTGATACTCGTTGATATTATCATTTTCACCGTAAAAATGCAAATATGGGAATATATCCCCCACATTCAATTTTTTTACAACAGAATTCCTTGATTTAAACGAAACCATCATACCAAATCGTCCATCGATATTTTCTTTCCCCTCTACAATCGCTTCTTCAAGCATTTCGTGTTTTACTCGGGCACATAGTCTTTTTTCTTCCACGGGAGAATAATAATATTTATAGATAGCTGTGGTACTTATGTCCTTTTTATTAGATTCACTTTTAATACCAAATTCAACCATCAAATTTCCGTCAACAAGTATTTCTTTAGAAACAAATGATTGGTCTGAAGAACTTTCATCTTGTTCCTTATCTCCATAATAGTAGGAAAAAGCAAAAGATACTATTTGATCAGAATCAAGTACATCCATCTTTTCCCTTTCTTTTTTCTGTTTCACAACAATTTGAGAGAATGCACGGTCTAGGAGTTTACCCTCTTGCCCAACACCATAGACAAGATAGCCATCTTCTTTGACTCCATAGTATTTTGCCTCTGCCGATATACCAGCTATTAGTGAGTGGGAATAGTAGGAATCTTCAACGCTTACATGGTCTTCATAACTTGGTGGAGATTTTTTATCATCGTCGTAGTATACATAGTATTTTTCATTGCCATTTGCAATTTCTGGCACAAGAAAAACCAAGCTACACTCCTGGAGATGATTTATATCTATAAAACGTAGATCATATATCTGTGATTCAAGTTCAAACCATTGTTTTCCGTTCCAACACCAGACTCGTATCGAGGTTTCATTTTCATTTTTAGTCCAACATGGATTGTCAAAGTTTAATCTAATGTCGATTGGTTGATATTTTGCGTGTGAATCGTTTGTTGTGATTGGTAATTGTATTTCTTGTCTATACGACCATTCTATGTTCCAAAAAGGTATTGAATCATCTTGCGAGGAAACAGATACAGTCAGAACTGAAGAAAACAAAAAGATAAACATAATATATAATACTATTACTACATCTTTAATTCGCATATTTTTTCCTTTTTTGTTTATTATTATATGAGTTTTAGATATAATATTATACTTAATAATATAATAATCTTTTTAATCATAGCAATTGTGTGAGAAAAATATCAAATTAAGAGAGAAAAGTTAGACGACCCATTTCTCCAAATATAATAAGAAAGGTAAAACCAATAGCAAAGAAAAGATATTCTACATACATAAATGACCAGGCATATACATTTTCGAGTAGTTTGTTTTCGCTTTCCTTAATCAGTAAGTAAAAAACAATGAGGCTTGTGATTGTAAATATAGTTAACGGCAGAAAATAATAACTTAGAATGCTATAATGTACTAAAAGGGGAACTAATGCAAACGGTAAAAACATGAAAGGCAGTGAAATTAACGCTGCTTTTTTTGTACCAAATGTATTTATCAGAGTTCGTGTACCTGTTCTTTTATCTGCTTCGCTGTCCACTATATCTTTTGTGGTCATAGCACCTGTGAAAAATAAAAATGCGATTGTACCAATCACTAACGGTTCTTTCTGCATTGGGTCGCCGAAAACACTCCACGATGCCAATATGCCAAGAAGTCCTCTTGGAACAGCTATCCATAGCTGATTAATAAATAAAAATCGTTTCATTCTAGGTGGAAGGGAATACGTAACAGTAAAAATCATTATGAGAAAAACAAAAATCCCAAACCAGACATTGATTGTTACAGCACGAAGAAGCGCAAATAAATAGAAGATGTACGCTATACTTTGGGCTTCTTCTGGTTTTACTATACCCCGTGGAATTGGCCTATAAGGCTTAGAAATCATATCTGCCTCTGCGTCTGTAGCTTGATTGAGAGCATTTGAAGCAGCGTTAAGAAAGACAAGAGTAAGACTTGCTTGACCTACGGTAATCCACCAATTAGGGAAATCAGCAAATCTATCGTTATATACAAGACTTGCAAACATTATAAACATTGAAACAAAAAGCGGAGCTACTAGAGTGAAAGGTCGAATTAAATCAAAATATCCTCTGAACCGCACTGATAAAAACTTTGATTTACTAAAAGGTTCTTTCATGGTTAATTTTATCGACATTTCTACACCGTTTCTTACAGGTAACTAACAGTAGTGTATCTGTTATTATATTAAATACCCTGCCCAAGTAAATTAATAATTATCTTTATGTAAGTAAATATAAATATTTTGCTATTTTTAAAAAATTTATAAAATAGACTGAATAAGTTATGAGGAAGAAAACAAAGTATCGCACAACATTTTTGCTGAATTTAATGAACAATTAATACCGATGCCAGGAGCTTTTACGCAGTCACCTATAATGTATAGATTCTGGACTGGCGTCTTTATTTCTAATTTTGTATTATCAATTGTTTTTGCTACACCATCAAGATGCCATACTGCAGGATATATTGCCCATTTAAGATGTGAGTGGAAATCTGGCATAAGTTTTTCAAGATTTTTATCCAACAATTCTCTAAGAGTATTGAGCATTTCTTTATCTTTAGCTTCATCAGGTGTACAAATAATATATGATTGAACAAGGTAATCAGAAGAAGGTGCAAGACCAGATTCTGGCAATGCTATCATGAAATCAATCATTCCGACGGCATCATTTCCATCTACACCAATGTTTCTTTCAATAAAATGAAAGGTCTTGCCAAGTAAATTAGAATCGATTTTTTTCAGAGAGTAATACGCACATAAACTACCTGTCCCTTTGAGTGATTTAATGTTTTTCACATACTCTTTTGGAAAATATTTTTCGTCAGCAATATTGAAAAGATCCTGTGCAAGAACATTAGAAACAATGGTTTTAAAGCTATATTCTTTGTTCTCAACGGCAACTCCAGTTGCTTTATTTTCATCAAAGATGATCTTTTTCACAGGTTTTTCTAGATGAATTTCACCGTCGTTTTGTGTTATAAAATCGGCTAGCTTTTGATGGATGCTACTAAGACCATTTTTTGGATAACCGACGGGTTTTGATCCTCTGTATAAATTTCTTTGTGTGCGAAACATCTCTCCTGTTGAAATACGATCTAGGTTGTTTACTGTTGTAATTGAACGAGAAAATATCTCAAGTATGAGTTTCATTTTGCCTTTCCCGTACTTCTTTATTGTTTCTGTCATTGATACAGAATCTAACTGTTTCATTGTTTTCTCGCTGGAGAATAACAGTCGAAAGATATTGGGAAGTATCTTAAGCTTATCTGTTCTCGAAAGAAAAGGAAAATCAAATCCGTCATCTTTTATGAAACCAACATGTGACTCAAGTATCTCAACATGATCATCGAGCTCAGAAAGAATACTATTAAGGTTGGATAAAACTCCGCCACCAATAGCATGGTAACCCAAATCCAATTTATATCCTTCTAGCATATTTTCTTTAAAAATTGTTTCAAGATTAGGTTCTGAAAATGGAACATGCATTTTAAATCTAGATAACAAATCTTTGTAATTTTCAAGGGTAAAAGATGAAGTATCAAATGAGAGAGCTCTACCACCGATTAATCGTTCTTTTTCAAATATTATAACTCTATAACCTTTCTTTGTTAGTAAGGCACCAGCAGTTAAGCCGCCAATTCCAGCTCCAATTATGCATATATCTGACTCTATTTTATCAACCATTTTACATCCTCGGCTTAAAGAGTTTTTCACCGAGAAGCGGTGTGAATATTATATACCATACTATAGGAAAAATAATCAATATCACTGAATACAATATTCCAATAACCGAGACAAGCATTATAGGAACTAAAGAATACCTTAAAAACGATTGTAATCCAATATATTTTCTGATAGCATCCCTATCAAAAGTTTTTATGGATAACAGTTTAATGCTAAAATAGATCACTCCTAATGTTGCTACCGCTAAGACAATAATTTGTCCTAGATTGTATTCATATCCAAAGAAAACAAATGGGACAAATAAAAGAAATGCTGAGAATAACCGAATTCCCATGCCAAATGCTTTAAAATGATGTGGTATGAAAATTTTGTTTCCATCAACTTTTACACCTGATCTCAATGCAATGTTGTTCACCCGCATTATAAAGTCATGATCTGAATCCTTAATTCCACCTTCAACTGCATTCATATGTAACGTCTGATTGAATGTTAGAATAAATATAATCCAGGTTAATAATGTTGGAATACCAAATGAAAGAGCGCCGAATAGGAAAACAAATGACATTGATACTGCAACTAAAAAATCTGACCCAACGATTTTTTTTCCATACAGATTATAAATACTACCAAAAAATCCAGCCAAAAGGATGCATAAGAGCGCTGCAAATTTATAAATATCAAGGGTTGATCCGTACCACAATATAAAAATAAATAAAAAAGAAAAAAGAATGCAAAAAATACATATTGCTATTGCGTTTTTTCTTGAAATATCACCGCTTACTAGAGGTTTACCGTGCAGTTCTTTTATTAGTTTATCAAGTTCAACATCAGCATAATCATTTAGAATGAATCCATAAATTGCTGCAAAAGCACCGATGATAAAAAGAATTAATAGTTTATCTAAGTCAAAAACACCTACTGTAATGGCCGCAATGACTGGAGGGATGGCAAGTGCCCCAAGTCCAGGGATACGCAGTAATTTTGCATATGCACTAATCTTATTCATCAGATTTTAGGAAAAAGATGACGCTATTTGAGTTTTTCTAATAAAGTTACATGGTTTTAGGTTGTAAAATTGTTCCATGCAATATGATATTTGAAAGAATGTAGCCCAATGCAGGGAAAAATGCTAGAAGACCTGCCCATGGGTTTAGAGCCATTAACATGATAGGTACAAGTGCAAAATTAGTAACATAATGACTTCCAATAAATTTTCTCGCTTTAAACCGTTCAAAACGCTTCATCGAAAGAAGTCCATGAGATAAGAAAAACATCAGTATGGAAATAATAACTAGTATCAACCATTGAAAATACCGCAAAATTGGTGATTCGCTAAAGTTTGGTATAATAAAAAATGGTAGAAATACAATTATGACATCAGCCAATTGAATAGAATAAGCAAGTGATTTAAAACTAGACGAAACTTTTAGATTTCCCTCTATAATCCTTACTCCCATTTTTACCGCAAGTGTTTTTGCTCCTTTCTTAAAGTCGTTTTCAATATCTTTCATACCGCCTGCTACAATTTGCATAAAGAATACCTGAATTGAACCTAGTACGCAAACTATCCAAGCCAGTTTAGTAATATCATTGATGCTTTTTACAGGATTGCCTCCATAAAAAGCTCCATATAAAATCAAAAAGAAAATACCGATCGATACTAAAATATCCGTAAAAGGAAATTTCTTGCTGGTTAAATCATATAGTACTATGAAAAAGGACGAAATAATAAGAACAAGTATTGGGAAGAAACTGGAAGTTGTAACTGCAATATATATTGCAATGATAAAAGCAGCAGCCATCGATGTTATGGCAAAAATCCATGCTTTTTTTACTGAAATGGTACCACTTATTAATGGACGATCGCTTATTTCTTTAGAGTACTTATCGATTTTATAATCAACGATATCGTTAAAAACGAATCCAAAAGTATGACCAAGAAAACCTACCAAAAACAAGAGGAATAGATAGAGCATATTATATTGCTCCATGGCAATGGCACCCATGACAGGCGAAACTCCTGTCAATACTGCATTAAACGAACGTGCAAGTTTCAGGTACTCTCTAACCATCATTCTAAAATTTCAGAAGCAAAAACAGAATAAAAACCCATCGATATTGAAATCGAGAGAGTCAAAACAAAAATTAACCTGTACTTTCCATTATTTTTGTTATAAAACTCAAAAAGATAACCGATAAACGAGCATGAGAAACAATTAAAAATAGAAGTATTTTCCATAGGAAACCAAAGTTAATTTTTATAGATAACGAACAAAAACAATTACCCCTTAAAAATAGTAGATGTTAACTAAAATAATAATTTTGTCAAAATTTTCAAGAAAAATCAAAGGAGGTTTACGATTCCCTTAAAAAAACAGGTTGTTTAAAGTCTTTAAGACAGTACCTCCAACTTTCAAAAATAGGACAAACAAAGCTCTTTTCAGGCATCAAAAAATAGTGGTAAGTAGAGTAGCTGCTGTCTCGTGTAGGATTATCGCGGCTAGTACGTAGATTATAAAGCCTCTAGAGATATGCGCGCCTATTTTTATAAGTGCATAATCAGCTTTCTTCTCCGTGAAGTCCATGTAAAGCTTACGGGTTTCATAGAGAATTGCCGCCACAAATGGGGTCACAAGAATCACAGCCCAGTGGATGTAGATAGCGACAAAATAAAAAGCAACTGAAAAGATCAAAACGGCCTTGATAACTGTCTTAGCGCGTTTACCAAGCCAACAGGCGGTAGTTCTTGTTCCAATTTTCCTGTCGATCTCCAGGTCCGCGATTTCAGCTATAAGGCAAGATGCGAATGCGGGTAGAAATATGGACAGGCCAAATGCAATCGCGGCTGTCAGCTCGCCATTGAGCAAAAAGAAGCAGCTCAGTACGGGCAAAATTGAGAACCCATACGTGTTGGAGAAAGTGCCTAGGAGTGGTCTGTTTTTCAGTCTAATTGGTCTGGTGTATACAATTCCAAGGGCATACGTAAAAGCGCACAAGGCAGTAAATTCTAGGTTTCCAATAAGAAGCAATACGCAGGCAAGGATGATGCTTG
Organism: Thermoplasmatota archaeon; assembly: GCA_030619765.1. GTDB lineage: Archaea > Thermoplasmatota > E2 > DHVEG-1 > DHVEG-1 > JAGLML01. The sequence continues at coordinate 11,246 of JAUXAU010000061.1, read as the reverse complement.
TTAGCGCAAAATTCCATTTCAATTGACCCCATGTAAACTCTTTCAGTAAATAGTTCGCCTTCACGATTCCACTGGATGTAGCTAGTTTGTCCTCTTCAACGTCAAAGAGATTATTGTAACCGTTGACAGCTGTTGAAAGCAGATAGAGAGCAAGAGCGCCGAGCAAGAATTCCAAGTGGAAGAAATTGAACCTCGTAAAATATGATCCGACGATAGAGTAAACAGCAAGCCCAGGGATGGCTGCGATACTCCTCTGAAGCCTTAGAAATTTTGCCAAAGAGCTCTTGCTGCTAGATAACCATTCCATAACTTTCAGCGTTCTGTCCTTCATCTACCCCACCAGCAATGCCACTATGAAAAGCCCGACCGAAGTGTAGAGGTAGAAGCCGGCCCTCAAAAAGCGTGCTCTCATGAGCTCGTAGTCAACGCCCATTTTAACGCCCTCCCACTAATGGAAAAGTAAATTTCAATCTCTATTATAGCTAGGAGGAACGCGAGAAATGTGAGCATGGGCAACAAACCAGCCAACAAATAAACTAGCATCAACGCGCCGCCCATTATCATTAAAATAAAGCTCATTGTAGCGGTTTTCTCCTTGCCCAAATATACCGTGTTGCCTGGTTGTGCAGTTCATCTATCTCTGCATCAGGAATGGCTAAGAGACAGTGCCCACTGGCAATTATCAGAGCTACTGGAAGCGCGAGGACTAAGACATGGGTGCTCAGGGCACCTCCAAAGATAACCCAGCCAGCAATAAAAAGCAGCACACCATAAGCGATGCCATTTATAAATGTGTCCACAAACGGTATCCTCTTCAATCTCAAAGGAGGGACTGAATAAGCAATTCCAACTAGTATTCCAATTATCGGGATGATGTGTTTCATCTGAATTCTTCCCCAAATATTAATTGATGGTTTGGTATATAAATGCTACCCTCTAGCATGGATTCTGAAGGGTATCAAGCTAATGGAACCTTGGATATGCTGTGCTGGTTTGCTGATGTTTTATTAGAAAGAAGATATGGCTCCTATTTAACCACAGAATAACTTATTAATTTTATTCTAATATTATATTTTGTTAACGTATTTCTATAAGAAAATGTCACTCATTAAAATATACAAATTTTTAATAAAGGGTTTTTTTATCCTTTCTCATAATGATAATAACTAAACAAAAAAAATTCAAGGATTTACTTAATTCAGTTGGAAAGGGTCCTGTTTTCATATTAGGCTGTAATGAATGTGCAACATTATGCCACACTGGTGGAGAAGAAGAAGTATTGGCTATGAAAGATGCTTTTGAAAAGAAACAAGTTCGTGTTTCTGGTTGGGTAATTTTAGAGCCTGCTTGTCACCTTAATAACGACAAACGTCTTCTGAGATCCTTTAAAGAAGAGTTAAGCAAGTCAAAAAAGATACTAGTCCTTGCATGTGGTAACGGCGTGCAAACTATTACAGAGATATTTGACGATAAGGATATCATTTCTGGTACTGATACGCTATTTTTAGGTGAAATAAAACGAGTCAATGAATTTGACAAAAGATGCAACATGTGTGGAGAGTGCCTGCTGGATTTGTTTGGGGGTCTTTGTCCTATTTCACGTTGTCCCAAATCAATGCTTAACGGTCCATGTGGAGGAGCAAAGGGAGGAAAATGTGAGATAAATCCTGATATGGATTGTGTATGGGATCAAATATACAACCGCCTTAAACAAAGTGGTAAACTCCATTTACTGGAGGAAATCCAAAAACCCAAGGATTGGTCTAAGTCACTTGAGATGAGGAGGGAAATATAACGTGAATTTCAGAAGTCATCTGGATGAAGTTCTCTCAAGCAGCAAATTTGCAGTAACTGCAGAGATAGGACCACCAAAGGGTTCAGATCCAAATATAATAACAAAGAAAGCCGAGATGCTAAAAGGATATGCCGATGCTTTCAACATAACAGACAATCAGACAGCAGTAGTTAGAATGTCCAGCATTGCGGGATGCTGTATTCTTCTTAAAATGAATATGGAGCCTATTATGCAAATGACTTGCAGGGATAGGAATAGAATTGCATTACAAAGCGATGTTCTAGGTGCCTCTGCATTAGGAATAAAAAATTTACTCTGTTTAACAGGAGATCATCAATCTTTTGGCAACCATCCAAGTGCAAAAGGAGTATTTGATATAGATTCTATGCAACTTATTCAGATTGTAAAAAACATGAGGGACAAAGGAATCTTTCAAAATGGAGATAACATACTTGCTAGACGTCCAGATGTTTTTATTGGAGCTGCTGCAAATCCATTTGCTGATCCTTTTGAATTAAGAATTGATCGTCTCCGTAAAAAGATAAAAGCAGGAGTAGATTTTATTCAGACTCAGAGTGTTTATAACCTTGATAAATTCAATAAATGGATGGATGAGGTAAAATCAAATGGACTTGACAAAAAGGTACACATCCTTGCAGGTGTGACTCCGCTCAAATCTTTAAAAATGGCTGAGCGTATGAAATTTTATGTTCCTGGTGTTGATGTTCCGGATACAATTTATGACAGAATGAAAAACGCTAATGATCCTAAAAAAGAAGGATATGAAATTGCTTTAGAAATAGTAAGAGAACTTAAAAATATAAATGGAATCCATGGAGTGCACATCACCGCTCTTTTCTGGGAGGATATCATTCCTTCTTTGGTTGAGGAAACAGGTATTCGTACAATGCATTGACCTCAATATTTTGCTTTAATTTTTACAGAGCGTTTTTAAATACTATAGTGGGAGAAATTATCGTATCAATAATAGTCAATATAACTCGAAGGAGACATTTTAGAATAAGAAGAAAATAATATAAATATGTCTAATTAATATACTACTAATGAATTATAATTAATTACAGGGGGATTTAATTCACTCCATATTTAAAGAATAAAAAACCTGAGAGTTCAATGAAGAATGCTAACTGTACTTGGAAGATTCATAGAAAAAAAACCGTGGTTCGTAGTTATTATAATTATACTCATAACGGCAGGGTTTGCTACAGTCCTACCATCTCTGGAGTTCAAAACTGATTATAGGGACTTCATGCCAGATGATGAAATTTTTTTGGCGAATTCCAGAGTTTTTGATTATTTTGGAACAAGTCAATTGCCTCTTTTTCTTCTCGTTGAAAAACAACGAGCGGAAAACGTCATAACGCCCCAGGCGATACGAGAGATGTATTTTATTGAAAAAGAATTGAAAAGATTTCCTAAAATCAATGGAACCATCTCGATAACGACCCTTCTAAATCCAGTATGTTTAGTAGAATTTGGTAAAACAATTGATAACTGTACCGATGAACAAATAGAGACAGCGTTACGAGACATGCTTATGGAGGAACAAACAGGTGAAATACAAATATTCTATATAGATGATCCAAATGAGCCAATAGATTATACACGATATCCTCGAATTTCAAAAGGAGAATCAATTGACAGTGCAGATATAAAAAATTGTTATATTTCTAAAGACAACGATACGATAACCTTCTCCATTGAAGTCTATGATTTATCTAATCTTGAATCAAAACTCAGACCATCATTAACCAAGATAAATGTGATGGAATGGTATCTAAATTTTGAAAACCTTATTGTCCCTGACGAGCGACTTGATATTTCGTATCGAATCGCAGCTCATATAGAACCAACACATCCACTTTGGGAAATTGGAAAAGGAGTTTTAGGAAATTTACGAGAACTATTTCAACTTATTAGAAATAGAGAACTCTTTAACTCATATAAAACAGAAGCATATCTCTGGATCAAACCTCCTCAGCAAAATACGTATTTTCCTATTCCACTCAGTACCGGAAATATTACTTTCGACAAAGGTACTAATAGAATTAACATTGTAGTTTCACGGGAGGAACTTGGAGACTATGGTATAGCAACTCGGGTTGGCTCCTTTGAACTTCCTGCAAAACTCAGTAATTTCAGTACAGGGGTTCGTTACTATCAAACATCCATATTAAAACGTCTCGATGGTAGAGTCTCAGCAAATCTAAGTTTTTTGTTGAGTAAAATTGAAAAAATACGTTCACGACCAATTATTGGCATCTTTGCGGCACGAATATTACAAAAATATGGGGATATTTCCTGGGAAGATTTCGACCAATTATTCGCTATGATGAAACAAACCGACCTTCTTCCTGAGACGCTTGCATTACAAGACATTGATAACACATGGACTAAATTGGACGTTGCTCCTGACACAGGTGTTTCTAATACGATTTTTTTTATTTATCCGTATTTGTTTAACGATATACAAGTCAATTCATTGGCTTTTCTTTCTAAGGATTATGAACTAACTCATTCACCCATAGCAAGTCTCATTATTGTTCGATTAAATCTCTTAGATGATTATGATGAAGTACTAAAAACAAACGAGGATGTTCTCAACAAAATAACTGAACTTGATAAAGAATTTGATTATGTGTCAGTAAAGGTGACAGGTGAAAACGTTGTTTCATCACAAATTAATGAATTAACATCTGAAGCGAATCAGACATTAGGACCCTTATTATTTATTATTATTGTTGTTATTTTATTTATTTTTTTCAGGAGAACATCGTATGTATTTCTTCCAATGCTTGCCCTTGGTATTTCCACAATCTGGCTCCTCGGAACAATGACGCTTTTTGGAATATCTTTTAATGTTATGGCAGTTGCCCTTATTCCTTTAATTTTGGGAATTGGTGTTGATTATTCAGTTCATCTTTTCCATAACTATCGAGCGGAACTTGAAAAGGGTAAGACACCTGCGGAGGCCATAAAAAGATCCGTTAAAGACATCGGAACTGCTATGTTTTTAGCGTGGCTCACTACTTTTATTGCTTTTATGTCCTTTTTGAGTTCAAGTGTTCCACCAATTAGAAATTTCGGTATGCTCCTTGCATTAGGCGTAACGTATACGTTTATTACTTCTATTACCCTTTTGGCATCTTTAAGATATATCCTTGATAGAAGGAAAACGCCTAAAATAAAGAGAAAGTTATCATCCTTCTCTTCAAAAGTTTCTTTGAAACATTTCATGGGAAAGATCTCATCAATTGTATTGAGTCATCAAAAAAAGATGATTATTGCGATGGTTTTGATCACTCTTGTTTTTGCATCTGGTGCAGTACAACTTGAGAGGGGGTTTGATCTGGATCAGTTTGTCCCAGAAAATAATCCTGCGATGGAACTTTTTGATACCATTGCCAACTACTTTCCATATGCTAGTGAATATCAAGAGTATATCTTAATTGAAGGTAATGTTGCCACTGTTGAATCCTTGAGAGGAATTGCGCAAACACATAGTAATATTGAAGATGATACGTTTGTTAGTCGAGATACTGAGGGCTCCATCAAAGTAATAAGTGTTTATTCAGTGATTCAAAATGCAGTAAAAAACGACCGATCCATGGTTGATGAATTTAATATTGATGAGAAAACAAGTATTCCAAAAACCGATGAAGATGTCCAAGCACTTTTAGATTATCTGTATGAAGGTTCGAATTTTAATATGGGCGACATTGAAATGGGCGAATTTGACATAGAGGAATTAGGACGTAGTGAGATACGAATGGTCCTGTATAAAGATAATTCAGAGTATAAAGCTACGATTATTCGATATTATCTTGATGCATCATTTCAGCTTGGAGGAGGAAATCTGCAGGATGATCTAGAACTGTTAAACAAAGAGATCAATGAAGACATTGCAACATATGGAGATGCTGTGACAATTGCAACCGGGTCTTCTCTTATCCAGTTAAGCGTTACCAATTCAATGACATCGAGCCAATTTTTAGCAACAGGGATTTCTATTGTTCTCGCAGCAATCGTCCTTATTTTAGCATATCGAAAGCCAACGCTTGGACTTATTGCAATGATACCTGTGGGTATTTCTATGATTTGGATTTTAGGCACCATGTATTACTTTGGATACATATTGGATGTTTTGACTGTCACAGTAACAAGTATCACGATTGGCATTGGAATTGACTACGCCATACATGTAACAGAACGGTTCCGACTTGTTGTTGATAAAACGGGAGATATTGAAAAAGCCGTTTGCGAAACAATTTCACATACTGGAGGAGCACTTCTTATTGCAGCGCTTACTACAGCGCTTGCCTTTGGCATTCTTGTCCTAGCACCAATACCGCCACAACAGCGATTTGGTATTATCCTTGCTATTACAATCTCTTATTCGTTTTTAACTTCGGTTCTATTTCTGCCACTATTCCTTGCTCGGTGGGCAAAATGGCGGAAAAAAAGAAAAGGATTTATTATATCACCTGGTCCGTCAAAGGGTGATGTTGATAGTTAAAGAGTTCCGCGAAAACATGTGTAAATAGTAAAGTATCTATACAGATTGATAATACCAGGGCTGTAACTGTGGGGATTATTGTATGGCACAGAGAAGAATGAAAAATATTCTTGTGACCGGTGCAGTAGGTCAGATTGGTTCAGAACTTACCATGGAGTTACGGAAGCGATATGGTAACGATAATGTATTAGCAACTGGACGAAAAACCAAGCCAAGTAAGACACTACTGAATTCAGGTCCTTTTGAATTTATTGATATCACTGTAAGGGAAGCCGTTGAAAAAGTAGTTGATGAGTATGATATCGATACCATTTATAACATGGCTGCTATTCTCTCTGCAGTTGGTGAGGAAAGACCTTTGTTATGTTGGAATGTCAACATAAATGGACTTTATAATATAATGGAAATTGCACGTGAACGTGAGATGATCCGTGTTTTTGTACCAAGTTCTATTGCCGTCTTTGGTCCTGAGACGCCGCGAGATAATACTCCCCAAGAAACTGTGTTAAAACCAAAAACAATGTATGGTCTAACAAAAGTAACAGGTGAACTGCTTGGTGATTATTATTTTAAACGATTCAATCTTGATGTTAGAGGTATAAGATATCCTGGAATTATTAGTAGTGAAACGCTTCCTGGTGGTGGTACAACTGACTATGCCGTAGAGATATTCTATGAAGCAATTGACAACAAGAAATATACATGTTTTGTAAAAGAGGATACTGTACTTCCTATGATGTATATGCCTGACTGTATAAAAGGAACTATTGATCTTATGGAAGCAGATATCTCGAGACTCAAGCACCACTGTGACTTTAACCTAACTGCAATGAGTTTCTCAGTAGGTGAACTTGTAGATGAAATAAAGAAACATATTCCTGAGTTCACGTGTGACTATAAACCTGATTTTAGACAGGCAATTGCAGATTCTTGGCCCAGGTCAATAGACGATAGTGATGCAAGGGAAGAATGGGGATGGAAACCAGAATATGATTTACCAACCATGACGAAAGATATGCTTGATAAACTGATTAAACAGTACGAGGAAGTAAAACTATAAAATCATTCTAATTGGTTTTTATTCAGAAAGTTTTATCTGCTCAACCGGATTCTATTTTTATTATAAGTGAGGTGAGCCTCTATTGGCTGAATTGGAGGAAATTAGAGAAAATATAGATGGCAGTATCGAAACAATCAATAGATATTTAGGTGGAGAGTCAGATTATCTTTTAGGACATACTTGTGAGAAGATACGAAAAGAATCGTTGTATCTTCCAGGATCTGATTTTGTTGACAGAACATTTGTAGATTCAGATAGACCAATACGAGTTTTAAGAAATCTTAAATCAATTTTTAATCATGGTAGATTAACCGGTACTGGTTATCTATCAATACTTCCTGTTGATCAGGGAATTGAACATTCCGCTGCAGCATCGTTTACTCCAAATCCAATGTATTTTGACCCTGAAAACATAATAAAACTAGCAATTAAGGGAGGATGCAATGCTGTAGCATCGACACTTGGAACATTAGGTGCAGTTTCGAGAAAATATGCCCATAAGATTCCTTTCATTGTAAAGATCAATCATAATGAACTCTTATCATATCCAAATAACTTTGATCAAATAATGTTTGCAGGTGTTGAACAGGCATGGGAGATGGGGGCAGCGGCAATTGGTTGTACTATTTATTTTGGCTCAGAAGAATCTAATAGGCAAATCCAAGAGGTCAGTCAGGCGTTCAAGTATGCCCATGAGCTGGGTATGGTTACCATATTGTGGTGTTACCTTAGAAACGCTGCTTTTAAGGTAGATGGAAACGATTATCATGCCTCGGCAGACCTTACAGGCCAAGCAAATCATCTTGGAGTTACCATAGAGGCAGATATGATTAAACAAAAGCTACCAACTATAAACGGCGGATATGTAGCACTCAATAGAGACGGAGTGAAGTATGGAAAAATGGATGAGAGGGCATATACTGAACTGACTTCTGATCACCCGATAGACTTAACACGATATCAAATTGCCAATTGCTACATGGGTAGGATTGGACTGATAAATTCTGGCGGTCCATCCGGTGAAAACGATTTTGCTCAAGCAGTGAGAACCGCAGTAATCAATAAACGTGCTGGGGGAACAGGATTAATATCTGGTAGGAAAGCATTTCAAAGACCTTTTGATGAAGGCGTAAAATTACTCAATGCAATTCAAGATGTTTATCTCTGCAAAGAAATAACTATCGCATAGATTTCCTATCCTTTAAAATAAAAGCTAAAAACCTTCTTTATTTTTTAATATACTAGTTTATAATCTTCTGCAGTATTGCCTTGAATGAATGGCAAGTACAATAGCTGAAAAAATACTGGCACGAGCTTCTGGAAAAAAAGAGGTGAAAGCAGGAGAAATTGTTGATGCAAACATTGATCTTGCTATGAGTCACGACAATACCACGTTGGTTTCAGAGATTTTTAAAGAAATGGATAAAAAAAATGTTTGGAACTCGCAGAGGATAGTAATAGTTCTTGACCATCGAACTCCTGCGAACACTATCAAAACTGCAGAAAATCATAAGCTCATTCGTGAGTTTGTAAAAAAACAAAATATCAAAAACCTTTTTGATGTGGGCGAAGGCATATGTCATCAAGTACTTCCTGAGAAAGGGTTTGTTCATCCAGGAATGTTAATTGTTGGGACTGATTCCCATACAACAACCTACGGGGCGTTTGGTGCATTTGCAACCGGTATTGGCGCCACTGATATGGCTGCTGTTTGGTCTACAGGAAAAATATGGTTAAAGGTTCCTAAGACATTGGGATTTGATATTTCTGGTGAGTTATCAAAGTATGTAATGTCGAAAGATGTTATACTTTATTTGATAGGTAAAATAGGTGCGGATGGTGCTAATTACAAGGCATGTGAATTTTATGGAGATACTATAGAAAACATGTCTATCGACAGTAGAATGTGTATCTCTAATCAAGCTATGGAAGCAGGTGCCAAAGCTGCTATCATTCCACCAGATAAAAAGATACTTGATTATCTTAAATTGAGAACTAAAGAATCATTTGAAATGATTCATTCAGATAAGGATGCAGAATACGAAAAAACGTTTGATTTTGATGTGACAGATACTGAACCACAGGTAGCATGTCCAGACAAGGTTGATAACGTAAAACCTGTTAGCAAAGTAACAGGAGTAAAGATAAATCAGGCGGTTTTAGGCTCTTGTACAAATGGTCGGCTGGAAGATTTTGCTATAGCATCTGATATACTAAAGGGCAAGACTATTTCAAAAAATGTAAGAATGATAGTCGTTCCTGCCTCCCGTTCTGTTTATCTTGAAGCCATAAAAGGGGGCTATATTGAAATATTCTTAAAAGCAGGAGCCATCATTGTAAACCCTGGTTGTGGCCCTTGCCTTGGTTTACATCAAGGCGTACTAGCAGATGGAGAATGTGTAATTTCCTCAACAAATCGTAACTTTAAAGGAAGGATGGGTGCATCTGGGGCAGAGATATATTTAGGTTCTCCTGCCACTGTTGCAGCTTCAGCGGTAAAAGGGGAAATAAAAGATCCAAGGGATATGATACTATGATTCTGAAAGGCAAAGCAATAAAATATGGAAACGACATAAACACAGATGTCATAATTCCTGGAAGGTATCTAAATTTTGTTAAACCAGAAGAACTCGCCCTTCATACCCTGGAAAATTTGGATCCAGATTTCTTTAAAACATTTACAAAAGGGGATGTCATTGTAGCAGGACGAAACTTCGGATGTGGTTCATCTAGAGAACAAGCTGCAATGTGTTTAAAATATGCAGGAGTTGGAGCAATTGTTGCAAAATCATTTGCACGGATATTTTATAGAAATGCGATAAATCAGGGATTGCCAGTTATTGAATCTTCAGAAGCGGTAGATGCAATTGAAAATAAAGATGAACTATCGATTGATTTTGATAAAGGATTAATTAAAAATGTAACTAAAAATCTAAGGTTTACCATGCAGCCGGCTCCTGAATTTCTACAAGAAATAATTACTGCAGGTGGACTGGTTCCTTGGTTGCATGAAAAATCGCACAGCTAGTTTTTTATCTAGTAGATGATTACTGCTTTTACTCCTTTTGCTTTTCTAATTTTTGGTATAAGCGAACCAGGTATCAGTTTTTCTGTTACAATAAACAGTCTTGGTTCCTCAGAGATTTCAAAATCATCGACTATCGACTGGCGTATACTAATGTTATTATTTGCAATAATTGTTGCGACATCGGCGAGTATTCCCGGCATGCTTGGGTCTTCTGGTATTATTTCTATAACGCCCCAGTTCATGTTTGGTGCTACATCCTTTAAATGACAAGTCGGTGCAAGTTTAGAAAATATTTGATGTAATTTGGGTTCTTTTACAATAACGTCTATCGTGGCTTTTATAGCTCTTCTATCTATATCCAGAGCTCGTGCTATTTTTGAATCCGAGAGTTCTATTTCTCCACAATATACCTTGCTATTTTTTATTTTCAACCCATATTCTAACAATTTTTGTGCAACTTTTCTTCGTTTTGGATAACCTTTGAAATATTTAGCAATATCCTGCCACATAAACAATAATACTGTTTTGAAGGCATATAAATATTGTTCATTTTTACTAATATATTTACTATAAAGTACAAAACTAGACAACAGTATCCACAAAAATGGCAGAAAGATAGTAAAATTGATGAAAGAGTGAAGGCATCCCTTACGGCTCTATTTCTGTTTTTTCCCTAAAACTCTCATTTTAAAATGATGGTTTCGATTCAATGACCCCATTTTAAAAAATGAGGTCTCTAAACATTGAATCGAGTGAACTCTCGGAGTTCAACTATTGGTGAATGTGATAGTAAAAGAATATCACAAGAGAGAAACATAAACTTTTA
>JAUXAU010000091.1 GCA_030619765.1 Thermoplasmatota archaeon | reverse complement strand
CCGAATGTACGTTTTATTCTCTCATGTAACCATCTTTCGAAGATCATAGAAGAAATAGTGTCGCGATGTACGGTTTACGAGTTTAAACCTATTGACAAAGCAGATATCGTGAAACGGTTACAATACATAGCCAAGAGAGAGGGTTTGGCAATAGATGTACAACAGTTGGAGATATTAGCAGAGCTATGCAAAGGGGATTTGAGAAAGGCAATTAACAATCTGCAAATGGGTAACATACCAAGCAAAACAGATAAGCAAACGTTTAGCATAGATATAGGGTAAAAAATGACGATAGCATATCAAAATAAATTGTATAAAGAAGAACATATACAAACAAGGTTTAAAATTGGTGATGAAAATGGAATTAATAGAAATCGTAAAAAAACCTGAATACAGGGATATTTTGAAAAAGGCTGTTAAAGTAGAACAAAGCAGAGAATGGGAGCGTGATACTGATGGTTGGTCCTATAGTGATCTACCGGCTGATCCTTTGAAGTTAAACAAATTGGTGCAGAAAGGCGTTGTCGCGATAAAGCTTAGTACCAATAGTGGGACATGGTATCGGCTTGTAAGCCTAGAAGAAACAAAGAATGCACTGGATCAACTAGAGGATGCTACCAGGGAAAATGAAGAGGCATTTAAGAAGAAGATATCATTATTAACGATAACAGAAGAGGATGTCGCCGAGTTTAAACGGATTTTACAACAACATGATGGTCTTGACTACTGGCATCAGTATATCAACCCGAAACTAGAGAATATGGAGATCGAGAAAAAGGCTACATTGATATCTCTCGCGTCACCGAAAGACAGATTTGGTGACCGTGGTCGAATACACGTTTTGTTGTGGGGGGATCCGGCTACCGGTAAATCAACGCTTGTTCGATGGGTGAAAGAAAAAATGGGTATGTCTTTGGTATCACATAGGTCTACTGATGTTGGTTTAACCGGTGACATGACAGGTGAAGAGATCACCATGGGTGCGTTGCCTATCAACCATAAGAAACTTCTCATTATCGAAGAGTTGGATAAATTCAAAGGACATGATAGAGCAGGGTTGCTAGAGTGTATGGAAGACGGTGAGGTTACTCTCACTGGTGGTGGTAAACAATCTACATTTCCTGCAGAAACAACAACTGTATGCACTGCTAATAGGATTGAGGGGTTTACACCTGAATTGATTTCACGTTTTGATTTCAGCATCGAGTGTCGTATACCGAATAAGGAGAAAGGTATGCAGATTATGACAAAGATAGTCGACGGTTGGTTTAGAGAGAAAGGCGAATACGATGGTATAAAGCTCCATAAGTTTTTGACGTGGATACGTGACTATGAACCCATGATATCCGATGATGTCCGTGATAAGATTGCGAAACTGCTTGCACAGTATATCAATAAGAGGAATGTTAAGGAGATTGATCCGAGGCAGTATGAACGGTTTATGCGTATTGGTATCGCCATTGCCAGGTTAAACCATCGCGAGTTGAAATTGGACGATGTTATCCGAGCAATAGAGTTAACGAATGGTGATGTGATTATCAACAAAGTCGAAGACTAAAAACTTATTCTTGCATGATTAAATCACACATTATCTTGGATCATGATGTTTTACATATTTGTGAAGTATTGAAAGAATTATATTGAACCTGAAGTCATTAGTAAAAATCAGTTTTTCATACCGTCTGTAGAAGAGTATGCTCCCGTCGGGAAGGGAACTGCAATTTACCGGTAAAAATTGAAAATAACAAAGATATTTTGAGATTTCTACCATTATACCTTAAAATGTTTCTAATACAAGATATTGTCCTTCAATAAAAGCAATGTAGCTTGAATTATTAAAAATTAATAAATACATTAATGAATCATATATATTTTTCAAGTAGTCAGGTGAACACTATTGCAATGTATATTTGTATCTGATCTTCACGGTAAGAAAAAGCGTTATAATACTTTATTTAAAACCATTGAAAAAGAGAAACCAGATGGTGTATTTTTAGGAGGAGATCTTCTTCCAGGTGGATTTGGAATTAATATTGACGTTGATAATTTCCTACAAGATGTATTTTTATCAAAAGTATCAAGGTTGAAACGGTCTAGGGTTAAAACTAGATTTTTTACAATTCTTGGTAATGACGATCCACGGATTTATGAGAGTATACTAAATGATGCAGAAAAGGATAATTTAATCGAATATGTTCACAATCATACAGTCTCATTCGATAGTCTTTTCGTTACCGGTTACTCTTATATTCCTCCCACTCCATTTCGGCTTAAAGATTGGGAAAAATATGATGTTTCACAATATGTGGATGTAGGAGCTATTTCCCCTGAGAAGGGTATTAGAACAATGGAGGTTTCCAAAGATAAGATACGTTATGAAACAATTACAGAGGATTTAAAGAAACTCTCCAAAAATGCCCCAGTAGAAAAAACTATTTTTCTTTTTCATTCACCTCCATATAATTCATATTTAGATAGAGCTGATTTAGATGAAAAAATCGTTGATCACGCTCCTGTTGATGTCCATGTAGGCAGTATTGCTATTCAATGTTTTATAAAGAAAAAACAACCCTTACTTACTCTACATGGACATGCTCATGAATCAACAAGAATAACAGGTTATTGGAAAGAAAAATTTGGTAAAACACATTCATTTAATGCAGCTCATGACGGATCAGAACTCGCTTTAATAAGATTTAGAACTGATGATTTAAAAAATGCAACAAGAGTTCTTGTTTAAGTTTCCTAATTATTTTCTTTTTTTAAAGGTATTTTTTTCACGCTCATATATGGAGATGTTATGTGTGTTGCCCATGAGTCTTTTTTCTTAATGTCTTCATCTGTGATTATATGAACATCTAAAAGACCATCTGTTTTAAGACCTGTCCTTTCTTTGTTTTCTTCGTCTAGTTTTTTACCATATTTATCAAGCCAGGCCATAAGTTTCTCTTTTTGCTCTTCTGTGCCTTTGAAATGAACTAATAAATCAATATCACTCGCTGGGCCGGCCGTTCCTTCTTTTGTACTTCCGATTAGATATAATGATTCAACGCCGTGTACTTCTGAGTCAAGTTTTTCAGCGATTTCTTCTACTTTTTGCATACGCCAACTCCAGTGATCCGGTGATTTTAAATAAGCTAATGCTTCACCGGCTTCTCCATCCATTATTACTGAAAGTGAGTTCCCTGAATAAACATCTGATGTTTTTATAACTCGGACTACGTGTTCATAGTTTTGATAATTTTTAAGAATATGAGATAGTTGATTTTCTTGATGAAGCAGTAGACTTTCGTTAAATGTGTTTTCAGACTCATCAGGATAAAGCGGTAGATACTTTATTTCAGCTTCCACTAGATCTTGGAAGAAATGCGTTCCAAATGAAAGCTCAGGTGTATACTCTCCTTTTTCTTTAGCAATTTCTACCAAAAGTGAGGTGTTATTAATATCGCCATATTTGACGGGTACGCCAAGTTTGATATCTCCTCTGCTGCCCCATCTTCCTGGCCCCATAAGTATAAACTTTCTTTTTGGTAGTTTGTTGTTTAATTCATTTATTATCGTTGCAATTTTTTGCATCTCTTCCCTTGATTCTAAGTTTGCATACTCTTCTAAGACAACATAGACTATGTACTCGATGTTTTCTACTTGACCTGTTGTCACATATTTATTGGTAGAAAATAACTTTTTATCCTGAGAAACATTTTTAGGAATTGGTTTTCTTTCCATTCCTCGAGACTGGCTTTGAGGGCGGCATTGAAGCACGTAGAGTTTTTCCCCATCTGATGCAAACTCTACATCAACAGGGGTACCAATTTTTTCTTCAAGTAAAAACAAAATATGTTTCATTTTTTCTAAAAAATCACTTTTTTCAAAAAGATTTGAAAATGTAATTACCATATCTGATTCTTTAGGGTTTAATAGAATACTTGGAGGATTAACAAGTCGCCCATCTTTATGAATTGATATTATTTGATTTAGGCTGGGGAACTCATCAGCATGTTCTTTTAATAAATCAATGGCATCAACTGTTTCAATAGCGCCTGATTTTAGATTTATGACATCCATATATCTTGGTGAGTACTGGATCCTTTCGCTAACTAGAGCGTTAACTTGTAGTTTGGGTTTTCTAGGTGAAACAAGAATCGGGTAGTCGTTTCCCACCCTATCAACTGCTCTTGTACCTAAACCTGGAACTAAGCGTATCATTCCATCCTCCCGCTGTATACGTGGAGACCATTGGAATTCGTTCTTACTGAAGGCTACACCTCCAAAAACTGGCATGTAGTAATGTCCTACTTTAATTCCTACAACCTCTTGGATGAGTATGCCCATTTCTTCGCTAAAATCAAGTAGTCCTCGCTCACGCCTATATTCTATAGGGTCTGGACCAAATGTTGATGCATATACTTCAGCTATTGCATCTATTAGGGAATATAGTCTTTCTTCCTCGTTGCCAGTATTTGAAACAAAGAGACTTTTATATTTACCTGAGAAAGCGGCACCATAACTATCTTCAAGTAGGCTTGATGATCGGACAATTATAGGTTTTCCTTCTAAATCTTGGATTATTCGTCGAAAACCCTCAACTATTTCATTAGGAAATGTAGCATTTTTAAAGACTTGTTCTAAGAATGGTTGTTCTTGACGTATCTGATCAGGATGCAAGTATTTAGTTTGAAATGTTTCATCTAAATCATTGTAATGGATGAAATTAAATATGGTATCAGAAGTGATATACCAACTCCTGGGAAAAGATATGCCTTTAAGTTTTTCATTTTTTTCCATATTTTCTTTTATGATTTTTTCTGCTAAAAAAACCCCTGAAGTCTTACCTCCAAATTTACCTGAGCCATGACTTGGCCCTATTGTACGCCCTAGTAATGAAACAAAGTCTTCGGGTTCAATAAATGTTTTCGCGATGTTTACATACTCCGGCCGGTTAGTGAAGAAACGTCTTATTAGAGCTGTTTTGATGCTGATGTTATCTTCTGAGGCCATAGTGGTTTCTTCTGCGTTCTGGCTAAAAAATCTGTTTAGTTCATCGGTTATCTCTAACAAAGGTATACCTTCTTTTTGAGAGGATAAAAGTAATGGACGAGTTTTGTCTTGTTTCATCCAATTTTGAAACAAATTTGAAATTTCTTCAGGAGGGGTGCTTTCTTTTGCTATTTCAAAGATTTGTTTTTGAATGGTTTTCAAAGAGTCGAGGTCCTGTCGAGGGTTCGGCATGTTTATACCACACCATTGGCTTGATGATGATCCTTTATCAACAGGACAAACCCTGCCTAATAAAGATGTTATTTTTTCGTTTTCATGTCTATAAAGATAATACGTCATTTTTCTTGTCATCCTTAGCAACGTTCTTGGATCTGTTTTTATGAGTAAATCAATTATGACTTCCCAATCCTGTTTTTTTTCTGCAGTTTTAGACTCAGCAAATGCCTCTTTGATTCTGCGTTCTCCAATATATTTTCCTAAAAGATCAGAAATAGCATCAATTAATCTTCTTTCTTCGATTAGAAATGGTCCTTCGCCTAACTGGGGTTTTTCTTCTAAGTAATAAACTTCTAAAACTCCTATTTTCTTATCATCTAATATAATATTACTTACTTGACTCCATTTAGTCTCTTTAAAATTGTTAGTTTTATATTCCTTATCATCTATTGTTATTCTAGTACAGGTAATATCAGGATACTGCCATGCTGGTGGAATTAGTTCTATTATTTTCTGCAATGCCTCGCCTGTTGAAAGATTTCCATCTTTGACGATACTAGTTAACCCATAAAGGCAGTCTAATTCTTTGACCCTTTCTTTAAGTTCATCCATTTGATAATGAGACAAAGAATTTGTACTCTTTTTTTCCTTAGTTTTTTTATTCATTTTCTATCTTCCATCTATTTTTTTGTTTTTATTTTGTTATCAATCATTAGTTTTTCCTTTATGATTGCTTTCCCACGTTTTCCATCTATACTCACTTCTAGCTCAGAAGAGGTTTCTACATGTTTTACATCCTCTGTTTCTTCAATTACTGTAAGAGACTCAAGCCAGTTCCAATCAATATTTCCCTTATCTTTTTTAGTGATTAAATAACCTACTTGCGAGGATATCATATCATGGAAAAAATGAGAACCCTGGGAGGGATCTATTGGTCTTTCCCCATATGGAGTTTCTACAATCACTTTTACCCCAGCTATATCACTCCAGATAATAGGTATTCCAAGCCAGGAATCTGCTGACCCCCATCGCCCAGGCCCAATAAGCATATATGGTTTACCTGTATCCATTAACTTAGCATTCATTTCTCTTATTTGACTAACCGCTCTATTGGAATTTGACATATGAAAAGATTCTGATTTAATATATACTATATCTTTAATACCGCTGATTATACCATTCCCTAAAGCGTTTTCACTGTAGCAAAGAACTTTATCTATATCGATATTTTCAATGTTAACATCATGGTATTTATCAGGTGGAATCATACTTCGTATCTGTAATATTATTAGCTCCGCAGGCTCAGATTCATCCCTGCTAAAGTTAACAGCAAATTCTATCTCCACAGGATAACCAAGAGCAAGCGCGCCAACACGTAGAAGTAGTTTTAATGCCTTTGCAAGAGGTATCGCATCATAGTTAACAATAGGGCCAAAATCTATAACTATAGCGCCTTCATCGTATAAACCAGGGTAAAGACTATCGTCTCTATGAAGATATGTAGATGCAACTTTATCTAAAACACCATGTTTTTTCGCAATATCGACATCGAGTTTTTCTAAAGTGGTTTCTTCATTTTTGGTAAAAATAGTATAAACAGATTTCAGCTTCAAAGCATAGTAACTTTTTTGTGAATATCTCATGAAATCCTTCGGCGTGCCAAATAATGGAGCTTTTGGTTTTTCAGGACAGAAACAATAACTACTGCCTCCATCAACTATAGCCTTACCTAAACCAAGGGCGAGATATGCTATTCCGTCTTCAGGTTTACATGGACCAGAAGGATAATAATTATAAGATTTTGCTACCCCTGAAATAGTTGGATAAAAATAATTATCATGTTTGTTACCAACAACTTCTTGAAGTAACACTGCCATTTTTTCATCACTAACGTCCTTTGGTGTAGATTTAATATAAGTTCTTGCTTTTTCAAAATAAGTTGACGCGTATACATATTTTATAGCATTACAGACCTCTTTGAATCTGAGCTCTGTTTCCCAGGATTCGTTAGGAAGCAACATGGAGGCGTAAATACCTGCAAAGGGTTGTAAGAGTGAATCTTCAAGAAGGCTTGAGGATCTAACGATTAATGGTCGCCTAGTATTTCTGATAAACGAACGAAGATCACCAATAATTGTTGCAGGTAAATTAGCAGCCATAAATTTCGAAGCAATTCTTTCATCTGACAAATGAGAAATATCTAATTTTGACAGGTCATTATGTTCAATAAAGGAATCAAAAACATCAGTTGATAAAACGATACTCCTTGGAATAGTAATTCTTAAACCAGGGAACATATCATCAGTTACATATTTAGATAAAATTTTGGCTAAAAATGCTACACCTCTTGCTTTACCACCAAAAGAGCCAGTTCCTATATGACTTAATTTTATATGATGCTCATCATTTGTTCTTTGGTAACTTGTCACATAACCCTGGTTGATAGAATATCTAAATTCTTCCATAATATCTATCATTTTTTTCCTTAGTTTTTCACCTTCATCAAATTCTTGTTCAATTGTTATGTATTTATCAGCGAGTTCAACTTCTCCTATAGATCTTAACCATTTAGAAAACTCATTTCTTTTTGCATATCTTAAAATAATATCTTTATTAACTGACAATAAAACATCTTCAAAATCCTTCAGGTTTTGCACCTTTGCTAATTCTTTGCCGTTAAGGTCTTTTATTATAATTTTAGATTCACTATGCTTTTCATCTTTATCCTTGTAGAAATCTTGATGATTTAACTTGATACCTGTAATTTCTTCAATAGCTGATTTAATTTTTTTTTCTTTATCATTAATGTTCATAATCCCAATCTAAATTTATATCCAACCTCTTAGTTTACATGCTTCAGCAACTCTTGAAATAGCTATCATATATGCTGCATCTCTTAATCGTACTTTTTTTCTTTTTGCAAGCTCCCAGACTTTATGAAAAGCGTCTGTCATCTTGTCATCAAGTTTACCAAGGACTTCTTCTTTACTCCAATAGTAGTTTTGGTTGCTTTGAACCTGTTCAAAATAACTACAGACAACACCGCCGGCATTTGCTAAAAAATCAGGTATCACAACAACCTCCTTCTTTTCAAGTACATCATCAGCTTCAGGAGTAATAGGGCCATTAGCTCCACATATAATTAATTTAACACTAGAATTAATATCGTTTACATTTTCCTTTGTAATTGAATTTTCCAAAGCATTAGGCATAAGTATATCGACTTCATGCTTAAGCCAATCCTTGCCAGGGCGACATTCATAACCAAGATTTTCAGCTTTTTTCTTATCAATAGCCCCAAAACGATCTGTGATTTTAACAAGTTCTTCTAAATCAATTCCTTTTCCTTTATAATAACTATATGCACAGCTATCTTTTTGATCCCAACATGAAACAGAAACAACTGTTCCACCATATTCTATAAACAACTCCGCAGCATAACGGGCAACGTTTCCAAACCCTTCAATAGAAGCAGTCGCGTTGGCAATATCGGTATCCCTCTCTTTTAGCGCTTCTCTAAGCATATATACTAATCCATATCCAGTTGCTTCTGGACGTCCCAATGATCCCCCAAGTTCAACAGGTTTCCCGGTGATTACCCCAGGGTATTGTCCCCCAAAAATTGTCTGATATTCATCCATCATCCAAAGCATATGCTGACTATTTGTCATAACATCAGGAGCAGGAATATCACGTACAGGACCAATGTCCCTTGCTATTTGTCTAACCCAACCTCTACATAAATTTTCCTGTTCTCTTTCTGAAAGATCATGCGGATCACATATTACTCCGCCTTTTCCTCCACCTAACGGTATATCTACTACTGCACATTTCCAGGTCATCCACATAGCAAGAGCACGCACAGTATCAGCTGTCTCCTGTGGATGAAACCGAATTCCACCCTTACAAGGCCCTTTTGCATCATTGTGCTGGATTCTAAAACCTTTAAATATCTTTATATTTCCATCATCCATCCTTACAGGAATAAGGAAATGATATTCCCGCATCGGAACCCTTAGCAAATTTCGTGTTGTTTGATCTAGTTCTAACTGTTCAGCAACCTTTTCAAATTGTTCCTGAGCCATCGTGTATGCATTAAATCCTTTTTGAGCCATATATCAAAACCCAAGCAGGTGATTGATATTTTATATTTTAATATATTGGTTTAAAGTATGATATATAAGAAAAAGAAGAGAACAAGATTTGAGCTTGTTTTTACCGGTAAATAGAAGTTCAAACTACTAGTTGCAGTATTATTCCTACCCTTTCTTCTTCCTCTTCTTTTGCTTCTGCTTTTTTCGCAATAAATGAACTAACACTAACTCTCTTGCCTTTAATTTTCAGTTCTTTTATCTTATCATGACCTTGCAATAGTTCTTCAAAAACAGAAGTTATCTCAGCAGGTATTGCTTCTTTTAGTTCTTTTGAAATATAATCTTTTTTGGTTTTTCCAAAAGTAGAAATAAAAGATTTGTTTACATATTCAATTTGATTTCCTTTAATAATCATTATTGGATTCAGTTTTCTTTCGTTCATGTTATTCATATTACTCACATGCTGTAACACTATAACTATTACACATTAACGAGCTGTTGCTTTTAAATATTCACATTCTGTCTAATAAATTAATAAAATTTCGGACAAACTAAGAAATATTGGGACAACAAATATATGCATAGTATGCCATTCCCATGGTTAAATAGATTCAGGTAAGAAGAACAAGGGCTTAAGGAGAGAACTTGGGCTTCTCGACATTTTTTTGTATAGCATCTGGTGCTATGATTAGCTCAGGATTGTTTATATTGCCAGGGTTGGCGTTCTAATACTTATTATTGGATTACTTACATTCTTACTTACTACTATTACCTATGTTGAGACTGGTTACTATACCTAATGTTAATTGTTCACAGAGACAATTTAATCATCCTCACATCCATCAGACAAACGAGATTTGTAATAGATATTAGCCAAACCAAGTAGATTCTTAACGATTTGGCCAATATCATAAAGCACGGAAAATTATTAATATGATAAGGTGATTTTTCTTCTGTTAATGCGGATGTGTTCTAGTGGTTATGACGTTGTCCTTTTCTCGCAATTTTTCGACGGAAAATTCAACGAAAAAATCGACGAAATATTAAACGAAAAATTTGACGGTATTTTGCACGAACTTACTAAACCCTTCTTCCTTCTTTTTATATTCTCATCAGGACCTAAACACGGATTTACTAGTAAAAATCAGGAAGTGATTTTTTTTAATATCAATTATGATTATTTGAACTAGATTAACATAGTTTTCAATCATATTTGCCAATTTTTACAATAAAAAACAACAATAATGATAATTATGATAAATAATAACTATTATTTAAATCATTTTTCCAATATTTTCATATTAATAGAAACTTTTATAACATAATAATCTATTATAAATACTAACCCATATGAATCTGTAAATCAAAAGGGGGAGGTAACCCAAGGGCTGAGAAGATGGGGGTCTGTCGGCCACCATGATGCGCCTCATCAATATTCTCACCCTTTTACTTCTCACCCTTTTAATATACTAATAAACAGTTAGATATAAAGATTTAGAGGAGAAACAACGGGTTTAAAGCTAGGTATTGGTGATTGTTGATAAAGAGGAGTACATATGACCATTGGTTTTGTACTCATAATGACTAAACCTTTGTATGAACACGAAATATATAACAAACTCTTGAAACTGTCAGAGATTATTGAATTATATCCGCTCTTTGGAAAATACGATCTATTAGCTAAAATTGAAGCAGATGATTATGATAAACTTGGAAATATTGTTGTAAATAAAATTAGAACCATAGATCATGTGATAGATACTAATATATTAACAGGATCAAAGTTAATGTAATTTCAATCTCTTTTTCTCATATTCCAAACCCAATTTGGTTTTTTTACTTGGAAAGTAACTAATTGATATTTTTATTGTGCTACTTCATGTGCTGTATATTTCTTCATTTTTCTTGCTTCAAACCCATATATCTTTGCAATGCAGCTTTTGTTATTTCTGGTAGTATTCCTTCTTCCAATTGTCGTATAGCGTCTTTTATTTTGCCTTCTCCTTGATAAACCTTTATTCCATATCGCCCATCAAATATTTCCAACGCTTGAGGTCCAATATCAGAGGCGATAACAGCATCTATTCCTTCATTTGAAACTAGTTGCCCTGTTGTACCTCCCACTTCACTTGGACGGCCTTTCGTTTGGTTCACTACTGCTCTTAGTGAATTAGCTTTCGTATCTACGATCAAGAAGGAATCACATCCACAAAATGTTGTAACTATATTTTCTTCAATATCTCTTCCAGTTGCACTTATTGCTATTTTAATTTGTTTTTCCCTCCTATTAATTGAAGGTGATATCTTATTTATTCTCCATGTAGTTAATAAATCATATGTACATAAATTTGGGAAATTGTGCCTAAAATGATAAAATTCTTACTATAATTTGTATAATAATGATTAATATACGGTAAATTCATCTATTTTTCTAGGATTTCATAATCTTTACAAGTTCTTTCCCATGGATCCGCTTTAACCTGTTTTTTATAATACATGTAGATACGTACTCTGGAGCTACGGAAAAGGTCATTGCTGGGGAGAGATACGTATCTTTTATTGCACCAATACATGAT
>JAUXAU010000099.1 GCA_030619765.1 Thermoplasmatota archaeon | reverse complement strand
TCACCAAGTAGACAAAATAGAATAGCCAGCATATCTTCCATTTATGCTTAACTAAATTTTTTTCCCACGTATCAACAATCTCGTGCATGAATTACCCTCTATATTCCGTTTAAGCCCTTTGCCCCCGATTTCACTTAACGTGTCGAGCGTAACCGAAGCCGGGTATAACTGATAAACTATCTTTAAAGAAGAAACTAACTAAAGCAAAGAAGCGATCTATCGTAAAGCAGCCGGTTACACTCTGTTATACAAAGTAGTGCCGAAATTATTAATGCCTCCTATGCCATGGATGGCTTAGGGCGGTTTATTTTTGTCCTTGAGATTGAGATTCACTTTTATGCTGATTAATTAAATAATCGAAAGCGGATTCTGATTTTGGCTTTAATTCAGTTTTTGAATCAAATGTCTTAAATGTTTTCTGTAAATATTTTGCTGCTAGATAAAAATAATGAACACTTGGTTCTATATCAGGATCAATTGGAATTCGATGATACCCATGAAGAGGATTTGTACAAGTTTGTAAATTGTAGCGGGATATGTGATGCCACATAGAATGAGTTGCAGCACTAAATGGAGTATAAACATAATTATAAAAATCTATACAGTCTGCTTCTTCTGCCATTTGTCTTGTATTAATACCAGACCAACTTCCTAATTCTACTTCTGTTAAAAAAGTATATCTTTGTGAATTAGCCCAAGCTTCGAGAGCTTTTATTAATATTGCATTTTCCGAGTCTTCATCTCCCTCTTTAAGACGGGGTTTTCTGTGCTCAATATCTAATTTATTTTGACCAAGACCATATAAAACAAACTTCTTTGATCTTTTTAAAGGATCGTCAAGTACCCACGCAAGTGAAATATACACATCTACCATAGCTCTTAATAAAACAGGTGCAATATGTTCATTCCACGTCCCAGGAGAAAGAGCAATTTGAGTTGCTAATGTTACTTGGCGGGCTAATAACGCGCCTAATGTTTCATGTACTTCACTTTTTTCAAGATCAATTTTCCATAATGACCATCGCTCATCAAGTTCTTTTCTAGCTCTATCGATATAATTAGCTATCAAATTTGAAATAAATTGATATTCTTTTTCATTGTTTTTTTCCAATTTTGACTTCCCCATAGTCAAATGTACAAGGTGATATTTTAAGCCCTCGATTCCAAAAATATGAAGGCCACCTTGAATTAACATCATAATGAGGTTCGTTAAAAAATGCTGGAACTGCCGATCGTATACTTGCAGCAACCTCTTTAGAAATCTCTGTGTTTGGATATTTTTCAATTTCTGGAAATTTGGCGAGAGATGTATTTACACCAACTTTTAAAACATCCATTTGAAAAGCTAAATAAACAAATGTTGCCTGTACAAGAATGGCCTTTAAAGTTGTTTTGTCGTATAATTCAGAAATTATCTTTTTAAGATATTCTATATATTTTTTAGATTCCATTCTGTCCGTTTCGATATGATCAAATAAAAACTTTAATGGACAGTCAGGATATGAGGCGACTAATGGATAAAGCGCAGAAGTTATTTCAGTTAATTCGTTATTTTTATTTAAAAACTCCCTTACCTTCTCTTTTGATTTTGCGGATAATTTTAAAAATGAACTAGTTGAACCATATAATTTCATATCTGTTTTGTCATCTTGAAAATCATAAGATGATTTTGATAAAGATAAAACCAATTCTACACCTTTTTTTTGTCCGTGATAATCGTGCATTATTGCGATCCAAAAAAGTTCTGGCAAGATCACTTTTACCCATGAAATTTCTAGTATTGGACCAAGTTTATAAAGAAATGGGGGTATTAATTTCTTTTTAACTTTCTTATGATCCGATAGAACTCTTTTTCTATCATCCATGTTTCATTCCTAAATAAACAATTAATTATTCATACTTTTGCAACAATCACGTCACATGGACGTGACGTGATTAATGGTATAATTTCCGTACTATTTCGTATAACTCATTTATATCCGACATTAACGTCGTATATCCTACCAATTTGGATGTATATCCAAACTCACCCTATTAGTTTAACTCTTATTTTCAAAATATTTAAACCAAAATCTACTGCATTAACATTCATTCCTCTAAAGACTATAATTCTTAGAACCTTTGTTTTTCTCCCGTCAACAGGAGTAGTTCCAATGACATTCAAATATTTGACAGAAGATCAACGAGCAACCAATATTTCTTGTTTATATCCCTGTAACTCTGCAACTCTGGATAGCAATTCCTGTCTCTGTACTTGTATTTCTCTAAGTTTGGATACAAGATGCAACTTCCACTTTTTTTCTCCTTTATATGTTTGAATAAAAATGATGGTGATGTGATTCTTGTTATACATTTTCTTTTTCTCCTCATAATATTCTTTTCTGTCTCTGCCACAGACTTCTATATATACGCCAAAATCTGGTAAGAATAGGTCAGGATGGACAATTCTCTCTTTATCGTAATTATCCTTTACTAAAACATGTGGCTGAGGTTGCCAATATATGTTTAGTTCGTGCAAGAAAGTCGCAACTTTTCTTTCAGAATTAGAATCAAATACATATGTCCTTTTTTCATCTCCTTTCATTGAGTCTGCTCCTTTTATCACATGTCGTGTTACTTTTTGTCACTAGTTATATATTAACTTACCGTGTGAAAATGTCAAGATGAAAACGGATCTTTAGAACTGTTTTCATCCTGATCAACAGGAATAGTTTCAATGAACTCACAAGAGGGTTTATAAGGGAGAAATACCTTATAATTTTGTTAGTATAAAAAAGAAAATATACAATTTACGATCCATGATAAAAACCATATGGAAATGTGTATATAAAAGATGCGATTTTGATTATTTTCTGCTGAAATTTATATAAAAAGCCTTATGTTAACAAAAAATTATAGTAAGATAAAACACAGATTTAAATATCAAAAATGTATTGTTTGATGTAGCTAGTAAGACGGGATGCTCATGCGTGATGGTTTATGGTAGAGGAGTCTAATAAACAAATTTTAGAAAAACCTAACATTGATTCGAATACTGCTGATGAGAGATATAAAACCTTGTTTGAACAGATAAATGCAGCAGCTTTTTTAACTACATTTGAAGGACAGATTTTAGAGGCAAATCATAAATCATGTGAACTTTTTGGGTATAAATGGAACGAACTTTTACGTTTGTCGTTAAAAGATGTATTATCTGAAGATATAGATTGGCCTCAATTTAAAGATGAAATCGCTGCAAGAGGTGGCCTTAATATTGAAACAGAGAGCATATGCAAAGATGGCAGTTACATTCCTGTAGAAATTAGCATCTCTCTTTTCAAAATGGATGATAAACCTGTGATGTTTGCGTTGTTCTGGGATATAACGGAGAGAATCGAAGCAGAAAAAAGATTAAAGGAAAGCGAAAAGAAATACCATGGACTTTTCGAGTTTGCAACTGATGGTATTTTTGTTTTGGATGCTCGAGGCGACATACTTGACGTGAATACTAAACTTTGTGAAATGGTTGATTTTACAAAGGACGACATAATTGGCAAGAATCTTTTTAGCATGGACTTTCTTACTGCTCAATCACTTCCTATTGTCGTAAGTCAGTTTGAACAATTACTTTCAGAGAAAACGGCAAATAGCTATACAACTCAAATAAAAACTAGGCAGGAAAATTTATTAGACGTTGAAGTCAGCTCTTTTTTCCTAATAAAAAAGGATAAAGAAGTTGATAATTTTATTTTAATTGTTAGAGATATTACAGCACGAAACGAAACAGAACAAAAGCGTATTCGAGAGCATGAGCTTCTTAAGACACTGATAGATACCATCCCAGATTCTATATACTTTAAGGATGAACAAAATAGATTTGTTCTGGTAAATAAGGCAAAGGCAGAGCATTCCAATGTATCTCCAGAAGAGATGGTTAATAAGACAGATTTTGACTTTTTACCTGAAGATCAAGCAAGAAAGATTTTTGATGACGATAATAATATTATACAGTCTGGACAGCCCATTATCAATAAATTGGAGAAACTTACTCATGGTGATGGCTCTGAACGATGGGTTTCTGTTACCAAAGTGCCTCGCTATAGTGCAGAAGGAGATATA
This sequence comes from Thermoplasmatota archaeon, assembly GCA_030619765.1. Classification (GTDB taxonomy): domain Archaea; phylum Thermoplasmatota; class E2; order DHVEG-1; family DHVEG-1; genus JAGLML01. The sequence continues at coordinate 4,379 of JAUXAU010000099.1, read as the reverse complement.
ATTGGTACATTAGGTATTTCTCGAGATGTTACTTCACAGGAAAAAGCCAAAGAGTATCTTATTAAATCGGAAGAACGCTATAGGGCTGTTTTTGATAATTCATCTTTTGCAATAATTTTAACTGATGAAAATGGGCAAATTATTTCCTGGAATAAATTTGCCGAAAATCTTCTTAATATGGGCCATGATGATCTTAATATGAAACCTGTTGAAGTGCTTTATCCACCTGAAGAATTGGAAAAAACTCAGTCTAGTGTACAAGATGGCAAAATCAAAGGTCGTATAGAAACAAAAGTCAATAGAAAAGATAATAGCCCAGTTGATGTAGATTTATCGGTCAATGTTTTAAAAGATAGTGATGGTAGAATACTTGGATTTACTCACATAATTAATGATATTACGAAAAGGAAACATGCTGAGCAGGAACTAGAAAAAAATCATGAAATCCTTACCCTGCTTATGGATACCATTCCAGATTCTATTTACTTCAAGGATGAACAAAATAGATATGTTTTGGTAAATAAATCATCAGATTGGAAAAAGTTTTTAGAACAAATAAAGAATAAATCGTGTTAAAGACTACCAAAAGAAAGATATTTTAAAAGACTGTTTTTACTAACTTCAATCGTAATTTCTCCCTCCCTGAATATGATTTTATTTAAATTATAATATTATGGTTTAATCAGTCATTCTTGCATAACTAATCTACATATTCAACTGCATAATTATATGCAATAAATTTATTTTAATGCACATTTCTCGAATGACTCAATTTCCTATACCTGAATATGCACCTACACGATATACTTAAAAACCTAAAAGAGTTTTATTTAATTGAGGAGAGAAGGGAATCTAAAAATATAAGAATTTTTTTATTTCTTCATATTTTATCCCCCTCTACCCTTCTCTTTCACATCATTTTATCTTTTTTCTTCTACTGAACAATGGTTGATAATCATATCAAGACTTCGAGATTTATCAGATTTTTCAATAAATATATGATAACATTTATATAGTTATAAAATAAATATAATTCTGGATGGGGGAGTAATCCCTTTTTCCCATCTCTCCTCACCACCACCTCCACGCTTCCCCATCCCTTAGATTTTCAACTTAGATGAGAAGAAATAAAAGAATTAAAGTAATAGATATCTTTATATCTAATATTTGTTATATTATATGTGGTAGGGATAAAAATATGAAAAAAACTGTAGTAGTATTATTTGTAGCTAGTATACTCATTTTGCCGCTTTTTGGATCAGTCTCTGCAACTTTAGAAGAGCCCACCCCGCCAGATCAACCAACTAGTGGTCCTGGCGGTTCAGATTATTCACATAATCTTGTTATAAAAACCAGACACAAATGGGGTGCAAGACAGTATTGGATTTTTGAACCTTTCGACCCAAAACCAGAATCTGCCCCGCTCATTGTTTTCAACCACGGGTGGTCAGCTATACATCCAATTGCTTATAGAGCATGGATCGATCATCTTGTAAAAAGAGGAAACATCGTTGTATACCCACGATATCAAAGAGGGTTGTTCCTTGGCTTTAAAGATTTCAATGCAAATGCAATTAATGCAGTAAAAGATGCTATTGAAACCCTTCAGAGCGGATGGCATGTCCGTCCTGAACTGGATAAGTTTGCAATTGTCGGTCACTCTTTGGGAGGGGGAATTACCGCAAATATGGCGGCTCAAGCAGAAGATGAAGGTCTTCCCATACCAAAGGCAATAATGCCAGTTCAACCATTTATTTTCTTCGGTGAACCGGCAGATTTCAATAAAATATCTAATGAGACACTTATGCTTGTAATCGCAGGAGAAGATGATACCGTTGTAGGAAATAGATCTGCTATAATAATTTTTCAAAATGCAACTCAAATACCATTTTCACAAAAGGATTTTGTAATACAAGTGACAGATACCTATGGATCCCCAGATCTAGTTGCAGATCACGGTGCACCAGTAGCCCTCCCAAAATTCTTATCAGATACTGTAGATGCCATGGATTATTATTCAACATGGAAACTCTTCGATGCGCTCACCGATTATGCTTTTTATGGAATCAATGAAGAATATTGTCTTGGCAATACATCTGAGCAACGGTATATGGGACATTGGAGCGATGGAACTCAAGTAAAAGAGTTGATAGTGACTGATACACCCTAATGCTTTATTCTATTGTTGCTGCATAATATAGATCATTTTATCTTCTAAAGTTATTTTTCCATTTTGACTTTTTTACACATTAAATTTAAATAATATTATTGAAAGATTATATCATGATAATAAATAACAATATTGGTTATTTAGAAGAGGAGCCGGAAATATGAAAAATAAAATAAAAGGAAAAACCCACGAAAATACACCATACGATAATTTGTTTGATTTATGTATAGAAAAAGGTTTAATTGAAAAAACAGAGTGTGGATACTATTTTAGGCCCGAGTTCTTCGAGACTTTAGAGATATACGAAGAATAAAAACATATTTTCAATAATTCAACACAACCTATTTTTTATAGCTAAAACGTTTGTATAGGCAACGGACGATATTGAAATAAGAATATTAAAAATGAGAGGGAAAAACTTGCGTTAACCAATTTATGTTCAATTCTCTACTGAACTGATTTTTAATGGAAATTTGTCATTTTTTTTAAAAATAGGGAGAAAAAGAGGTATATTTATAGAAAAATTTATATAATATAACGTATTAATATGTATTGGGGGCATTTTTTTGAATTACTGTAAAGTATGTAGACAACAGATGAAACAGGTTCCATTGCGGAAGATTGACTCTCTCATAATGTTGGAGTATTTCTGTCCATATTGTGATGAGTCTGAAGTTAGATATGTGAATATTGAAACTATGTAAAATTTGTAACATGGTTCAATATTTACATGTACCTGATAATGTGAGGTAGTTCAAACATCTTTTATAAAAATGCTTTGTGCTAAGTTAACTAGAGCTTGATTTAAAAGGTTTCTTTACTATTTAGCAAAGATTATTAAAGAGAGAGGTGCCCCTAAGATATACCCGTATAGCAATGCTTTTGTCTTTTAGATTCTTCTCTATACATATTATTCCTCTCGCTTACAATTATATTACATCTATTTCCTAAAAAAATATGTGATTATACTGGCTTCATTTCTATGTCACAATAATTCTGTTACCTTATTAAGAATAGGGGAGGTAGGTGAGGGGAAAAACATTGGAAAATTATTGTTTTAAAAAATACCGCGTAAGTCTGAACGTTTTCCTACCTCACCAAGTATTATTCTTGCGTAAGAACTATTTAAATGTCACTTGTCAAAATGTCAAAATGAAAACATGTCTATGTAGCCTAATATTACAGGAGAAACATAGAACCATATGTTTTTAAAATGTCAATCGTTTATGAAATGTGATGAGGTGTTTATGTAATAATGATTAACATGATTTCTGAGTTAGAATTATATACTATACCATTTGAGAGAAAAATAAAGAAGTATTATTAAACTAAAGTAAACAATTGTTTACAACTTAATAAATAACGGTGAGTGAGGCGAGGGAAATACCAGAAGTTAATCAATTCAATAAAAAAGAAATATCAAGAACAAAAACACATGATGAAATACTAGAGTTACTAAAGGAAATTGAATCAATTGAAGGTAAATTAAAGGGCACAGAAACAATCGCAGATACATCTGTTGAACCTACGTTTGTAGAATTAAAACAAACTGAAATGACTGGTGAGCTTTCAAAAGAGACTCAATCTCTCGGAATTCCAACTGAATCTGAATTAATGGAGAAGATTCGAATCCAAAAAAAGGAAAAACAAAAACATAAAATTCATTTCACATCTAAACCACGTAGAAAGAAAAAACCCAAAGGCAGGCTTAAACCAAGTAGCAGTACTTTTACCTTAAGGATAGATGATCAAAGCAGTCTTGTAGGATTTAACATTAAAAAACCAAAACCCAAGGTAGAGAGTAAACATAGACGAATCCTCCCGTTTAAAAAAGGCACCCCTAAAGAATCTGGAGATGAAAAGACAACAGAGGAATTAGGAATAAAAGGGAAAATCAAAGGCATATTTTCACGAATTAAGCCAAAATCCTCTGGTGAAGAGAGCGGTTCAAAAATATCAAATGCATTAGGCAAAATCAAAGGTATTTTTTCAAGAAGCTAAATAAATTATAGTGGTCAAGAGAGGGTAATCTGATATTTAGTAGAAACATATGGATTTATGTTACTTTTTATCAATAACCGTTAAGACTCCGTTTCTTCAAAACGGAGATCTACATTAGCTGACAGGGAAGTCAGCTAATGTCTTTTGTCTCTTGTCAAATATTGAATAACTGAATGGTTCTATGTCCTTCAATGCTTTATCCTGTTCA
>JAUXAU010000083.1 GCA_030619765.1 Thermoplasmatota archaeon | reverse complement strand
TAACTGGAGATATTATACGTGCCTATATTGAGAAACATGGAACGCCAGAGGAAAAAGAGGGTTACAAACAAATGAAACTATTGGACTTTTAAACTGTTCGGATACTCCGCAGCTTGCTGCGTGGGAGTTTCATTTCTTACGTTGGAGAGTAGGGGGTCTAACATATGAGATGAGGAGGAAAGGAGGAAGAAAGGATACGAAAAAATTTCCTTCATATTATAATCTACCACATTAGACCCCACATTAACAATTGTTAATTCCCCTTTATAATACTTTCGCATGTATCCAATATCTTTAGAGAGTAACAGAATCAGGAATAGAAAACATCAAAAACAGTGTATTGCTTACACTAAGAAGCAAGTTTCATATATCCTAATTGATTGAACTATTTGACATCTGGAATGTGAATGACATGGTTAAAAAACTAAGAGTTGCTGTTTTAGCGTCTGGTGGAGGAACAGATCTGCAAAGCATTATTGACGCTTCCGAGAATGGTATGATTGATGCCGAAGTTGTTGTTGTGATTAGTGATAAAAAGGATGCCTATGCGTTAAAGAGAGCTGAGAAACACGGGATAAAAACATGTTTCGTCGATCCAAAAGGAAAAGAAAGAACTGAGCATGAGAAAGAGATAGATTCCATTCTAGAGGATAATCAGATTGATTTCATAGTTGAGGCAGGTTATATGCGCATACTTGCCCATTCTTTTATTAAAAAATGGTACGGAAAACTCATCAACATTCATCCTGCTCTCCTACCTTCATTCAAAGGAACAAATGGTCAAGGAGATGCACTTGAATATGGCGTAAAAATTTCTGGTTGCACCACTCATTTTACTGACGAGAAAGTGGATCATGGTCCCATTATATTGCAGGCAGCTATCAAAGTGCCTCCTGGTGATGATAGAGACAAACTAGCAGATCGTATTTTAGAAGTTGAGCATCAAATATTACCAAGAACCGTACAACTCTTTGCTGAGAACAGATTGAAAATTGATGGAAGGAAAGTGAATATTTTACCTGGGGAGTCTTGGATTGATAAATATGACGTAATTCCAGGAGTACTATATTCTGAAGGATACTAATAACTATGAACTTTGAAGAATCTATACGTTGGTTATACAGTTTTAAAAAATATGGTTCTAAACTAGGTTTAGAGCGCATTTCCTATTTAGTGGAACAACTTGGAAATCCTCAGAACACCATTAAGATCATTCATGTCACTGGAACCAATGGGAAAGGATCTGTTTGTAAGTTTATCGGATCAATTTTACTAAAAGCAGGATATAACGTTGGCGTTTACATATCTCCGCATCTTCAAAGATTTTCAGAACGTATTGTTGTAAACAATGAAGAAATTTCTGAAGAAGATGTTGTTTTGCTTGTCGAGAAGATTAAACCTGTTGTTGATGATATGATTAAGCAAAATAACACCCCAACATTTTTTGAAGTTGTTACGGCGATGGCATTCCAATTTTTTAGTGATTGTACTGTTGATTTTGCAGTTGTAGAAGTTGGATTGGGCGGAAGATTTGATGCAACTAATGTTGTTAATCCTTTGGTCTCTGTTATAACGAATATATCCTTAGAACATACAAATTACTTGGGAGAAGATATCAAGTCAATAGCTTTTGAAAAAGCCGGCATTATAAAGGAAAATGTACCCGTTGTTACAGCCGCCAAGAATGATGCTAGAGATATTATCAAAAAAATTGCGAAAGAAAAGAATGCACATACTACAGTTATTGATAGAAATCATTGGCAGCGTCTGTCTTATAATATGAATTATCAGGAATTCTTAATACAGGGAGCATTTAATGATTATACTGTGAAAACTGCTTTGCTAGGAGAATATCAAGGTGAAAATATTGCACTTGCAGTATTTACAATAGAACAACTTCAAATGAATGGCATATATTTGACTGACGACGATGTTTTAGAAGGTATTTCGACTGCTTTCAATCCAGGACGCATGGAAATAATTTCTGAAGAACCAACCGTATTGTTAGATGGTGCACACAATCCTGTCGGTATGGAAATGCTGAGAAAAACCTTGGAAGAAGATTTTGAATACGATAGATTGATACTTCTCATAGGAATCTTGAAGGATAAGAATATACAAAAGATGCTGTCTACAATTGCTCCCATTTCAGATATAATAATTGTTACAAAATCTAATAATGTTCGTGCTTGTGAACCAGAAATTCTTAAGAATGCAATAGAGAAAATTGGTTATAGGAAAGATTTATTCATCGAAGATTCAATTCCAAAAGCTACCAAACACGCCAAATCAATGGCAAATAAAAATGATATTATTTGTATTTCAGGATCGTTATTTACAGTTGGTGAAGCAAGAAGTTATTTTGTTAATCTCTCAAAAGAGACAATAAGATGTTAGAGATTTGTTTTCTTTAAATTATCATCTAGCTCTTCCATAAACTTGGTTTTTAAAAGGAGATCACCATCCCCTATTGCATCTTCAAGATTTTTGTCAAAGAATATGCTACCAATAAATGGTATACCCATTTCAGCGACTGTATCTTCAATAATCGACGACTCGGTCATCTTCATGTTTTCCAATACGCCAATAATAGGGATTTTCAGTTCTTTTAGGATTTTGAGGAGTTTGCTAACTGCACCCATAGCAACCTTTGAAGGTGTTGCAACAACCAAAAATTCACTCTTTTTGATGAATCTAATAACATCTAGTGTTTCATCCCCTATGCCAGGGGGCATATCAATAATTAGATAATCCAAGGGACCCCATTGAGTAATAGCAAGGAGTTCAATAATTATGTTTGTGATATCAATACCTCTAAATGCAGATGGTTTGTCCTCTGTGAAGTAGACGATTGACATGAACTTTATACCGTGAATCTTTGGAGGGATAATACCTTTCTCTTCCTCTGGAAAAACATCTTTCACCCCCAATATTATGTGTGAAGAAGGGCCATATAAATCAAGATCCAGCAGTCCCACTTTATGCCCCTTTTCTGCAAGATCCAATGCCAAAGTGGAAGCAACAAGGCTTTTGCCAACACCCCCTTTACCACTTGCTACAGAAATAATTCTTTTAATGCTTTTCAATCGTTTCTTTATAACACTAACTCTAGCTTCCACGATGCACTACCTTTTTCCTTTAATTGATATTATTGAAACGCCTCTTCCAGTTGTAATCTCAAAATCTGGGCTGCCACATTTTGGACACCTTGTATGAACAAAAGCAACCTCAGGAATAAAGTGAATGGCTTCGGATTCATCTTCATTAAGTTTCTTCATCATATCACTAAAACTCCAGGTATGTCCACAGATTTTACATTTCAATGTGCTTTCCTCAGTTTCAATACTAATTTTTACATTTTTCAATTTTTTACCATGTGATTTAATGATTTCGTTGAGAGCAAATTCAAAGATATCTTGTTCTATTTGTTGCAATTCACCCATACCTATTTTGATCTCGGTAATTGTTTTGAGATGTTCTTTCTCTGCCGCCTCAAGTGCTGCAGTAATTATGGATTCAGCAAGTGCCCATTCATGCATACAGTACTCGGATAGAATACATCATGGTTTAAATTTTACTGAAATTGAAACATGAAAAATAGAGGATTAAATCATGTATTCAACTTAAACCCCATTTTACGCTGTTTACCATTCCCTTTTCTACGTTTCGGTGAGATAATAATGGCAAAGGCAAACAGAGCTGCAGATACAATTACAATTGATGCTCCAATAGGAAAATCAGTGATCAGAGATAGCCAAAATCCAATAAGACAGCTTACAATACCTATCACCGGCGAGAAAATCATGATCTTTTTGAAATCATAGAAGAACTGATACGCAGTGGACGTTGGATTGATAATCAACGCAAAAACCAAGAGACCGCCAACCAAGCGCAGTGATAATGACACGGAAAAACCTGTAAAAAAGAGCACGGCAAAATAAAACAACTTCGTATTAACCCCAGCAGATTCCGCAAGTTTCCTATGAAACATGACCGCTAGTAGCTCCTTATAAAACAATGCAATAAAGAAGATAAGGACAAAAGAAAGCAGCAATAAAAACATCAAATCATTGTACCCCACTGAGAAGATACTCCCCCAAAGAATGCGTAATGCAGCACCACTAGCGGCCTGACCCGGAATAAAATTCAGAAAGACAAATGCCAAGGCAATCATGACTGAGAACAAAAACCCTATGACAACATTGCTTTCAAGTCGTGCTTTTTCAGAAAGAGGCCCAAGAACAAATGCAACTCCAAAAGAGAACACCATAGCACTAATCAACGAGTCAACCGAAATCATCAATCCAAATGCAGCACCAGCAAAAGCCGCATGAGACATACAATACCCAATAGAAGAGAGATTCATTCGAACGACAAAGACACCCATAGTAGAGCAGACAAATCCCGCAAGTACAGCGCCAAGAATTGATGTGAAAAGTAATGCAAGAGGAATATCAATCATTGATTCACTCCTTTTTTATGAAAAATATTATCGATCATCGTAGATGTTAGAATCTTCTCTTTTTCCCCATCCATGATAATTTTTCCCTGATCTAAAACAATGACACGAGAACACCTCGATGGGATAAAACTGAGATCATGAGAGACTATCACGATGGTCATCTGTTGTTTCTCATGGACTCTATTCAGGAGTTTCTCAATTTGTCTGCGTGTGGAGAAATCAAGATTTGAAAATGGTTCATCCAAAAGTAAGAGTTTTGGTTTCTGAGCAAGTGCACGTGCAAGCAGAATTTTTTGAAATTCGCCCCCTGATAATCTCCCGATGGGACGATGGGCAAAATCAATCATTCCAACGAGGCCCATACTATACCAGACTATTTCCCAATCCTCCTTAGAGACAAACCGAAACATACCTATTTTTCCAGCTCTACCGGACATTACAATATCTTTGCTTAAAAATGGTGCCAGAGGGTCTATCTCGAAATTTTGAATAACGTAACCTATTTCCTTCCGAATTGCTGTTTTATAAATTGGGATCTCCTTTTCTAATACAAATCCTCGTCCAGCGGTATATGGGAGGATACCATTGATTGTTTCTAGAAGTGTAGTTTTTCCTGCTCCATTTGGTCCAATAATAGCAAGAAATTCACCTGCTTTAACTGTTAAATTAATATTATGGATAACTGGTATACTTTCTCCTTCATAGATTGTCTCAACATTTTGCAGATCTATAACGTTCATGGCACTCTTCACACATAATTATGCAATATCAAACAGTTCTTGATTAGGTCTCTGATAGATTTGCTCAGAATAATGAATTATATTTTCCTCAGTCACCGTAGTATCAATCTCCTCTTGAATGCCAGTTTTTAACACAATTTCAACGTGTTTTCCATCATTGTTTGAAAAACGTGCTTTTGGAATGCCATCAAAATTTACTGAGATGTTTCCTTTTCCCAGAGTACACCCAGAACTTATCTGTATTCCGTCAATGATACATGATATTGGAGGTTTTGTTCCCGTCCACACTATTACTTTTTTTGAAAACGAGTCTGATCCCAGTATTTGTTTTGCGATTTCTCCCATTTTATAGCCGATCACAGCATATGGTCCAAGATGACCGTGGAACCGTTCGATTTGCTTCAATGCTTCATCCATGATATATCACCAACTATTTTTTCTTGTACAGAACAATGAAGACGGCTGCAATCAATCCAAGTAAGGCTACCCCAAACAGGGAAGCATTCCGCTCGAGTTCAAGTGCTGAAATTATACTTTCGAGTTCGGCTATTTCACCTTGTTTATATTCATAGGCTAAAGTACCATTTATCAGCTGTTGGGTATTGTAGGTTATCATTTCTAAATATGTATCTGCCCCAGGTACTGCTCCAGGGAAGTTTGTGAAAATGACATGACTCGCCCCCGATTCTGAGGCTACGCGAGCGCCGAATTCGGTTCCACTCTGCAGGTTATCAATAACCGCACAAATTTCCCCACCCGATGCGGCATTAATCACATCAAGTTCATCTTGTACTGAAAGCCCCTCCGGAGGAGCATACGAATAGGTAACATTTAAGCCCAGCCATTCAACAAATTCCTTTTGCCATTGCATACAGATCACTTTTTTATCAAGAAAATTATTGTTCACTATCTGCTCCTGTAGATCTTTAGCAGTTTCATCAATCTGCTCCAAGTAATGCTGTGCATTCGTTTGAATGGTGTTGTTATAAGCTGGAAGCATGGTCATTAATTCATCTCGTATTTTTTCAACATATTTTTTGGCATTAGAAGGCATATTCCATTCTCCAAGTTGAACACATTTGATCTCTTTATACTCCGTATTTCCTGATGCTTCTAACAAACTGGTAAGCCAGGGCTCCCAACCTAACGAGATGATGACATCGGCTGAAGCGATCTTTGACACATCGCTAGGACAAGTATCGAAATGTGCTGGGCATACACCAGCAGGCATGATATATTCTATAGTTACATTCTCTGTCAATAAATTTGATGTGAAATCAGCAAGCATGGAATTTGTACAGATGATGGCGGTCTTGGTTTCTTCTGCCTGCGTGGTTATCGTAAAAAACGACAAGAGCAACATCGCAACTATACAAATCAGTATGTATTTTCTTTTCCGTATGTGACTCATAATTTCCCCCTTTTAGTAATATTTTTTTAAATTTCGTAGCATCAAAAATAATAGTCATCTTAAAAGCTTTTTGGTAACAAAAAATTTAAATTCGTGCTACGATTACCTGTAAAACGTGTTACCATGGAAAAAATTACGAGATTTGGAGTCTCAATTGAACCTGATTTATTGAAAAAATTTGACAAAGTCATCAAGAAAAAAGGATATACTAATCGCTCTGAGGCGATAAGGGACATCATACGAAAAGATATCATAATAGAAAAAAACAAAGATCCTAACTTAGAATCGATAGGCACGTTAACAATGATATACGATCACCATGCTGGAAATCTTACAAATAGGCTCCTGGATCTGCAGCATGATCATACCAAGGAAATCCTCTCAACAACACATATACATATTGATCATCACAACTGCCTTGAAGTTCTCGTTTTAAAAGGAAAAACCAGTAACATACAAAAATTAGCAGATAACATCAAATCATTAAAAGGAATAAAACATGGGGAGTTGGTAATTACAGAGAGTCAAATATAATTTTATTTGTTTTGTACTGCTTCGTTCAGATCTTTTACCAAGGCTTTTACGTCAGTGCCATGGACGCCAGCAATATCTTTCACTCTTTCAAATGAGGCTGCAAGACAACCAACACAGCCAATGTTATACTTAGAGAACACCATCATTGTTTCTGGATACTTTTCTATTACCTCTTGTATTGTCATATCTTCCGTAATCTTATTTTCAGTCATTATTTCACCTATGAATTGACGGATGTTATAAAACTTTCCCATATAATATTTACTGTTGGAGAGGGTGAGGAGAAACCGGACGGTGGATTTAGGAGGAGAAAAAAGTGACATTCAAATAAGATGGGCTCCGTCCGGCGATGCTTCTAAAATCGGAAAAGAATTACAGCTATTTAAATGAAAACTGAGGATGGCCGAAACTATTAATTGGCTTAGATGACATGTCAAAGCCCTGTTAATTAAATATCAAAAAGAACCTGAACATAATATGGTTTTTTATTATTCACTTCCAGCATATGATATGTTACAGCCTTTATCTCGATACCCTTTTTATGCTTAGGACTATCAAATTCTTCACCAAGTACTTGTGCTGAAAGATGGTTTTTCTTAACGGTAACATCAAAAGTACCAAACACCAAGTTTTTTGCACTATTTAAAAATAAAAGTTCAGAGAGCCAATCCACCAAGAGCTGTTCCAAATCTGGTGCCTTCAGTTGGATATCATATTGCCCAACAGCATCAATAGTTGATTTATCAGTTATAATATCAAACATCCCTATAGCTGCATTTTCAAACGATTCTGAAATAGTTTTACCATATGCTTTTATGCCCACGTCTGCTGTGTGTTCGATGAGTTCGTATTGTTTCATAATGTTGCCTTTGATAAATCGTTTTTACAGTTGCAATTTCTTTTCTCATCAATAGAATCTATCGTCCCCTGTAAAATTTTTGAAATAATAGGCCCTCTCTCAGTATAAATCCTAGATATTTCATCTGCAGTTAACTTATTTTGAAGTCCCGCCGCCATATTGCAAACAACACAAAGTGATGCATAACATATACCCCTCTCTCGTGCTAACACAACTTCAGGAACTCCTGTCATGCCCACGATATCGGCAAACTTTGAAAAATAGTTAATTTCGGAGGCAGTTTCTAACCGTGGCCCTTCCGTTGCAAGATAGATGCCTTTGTCATGAAAAGTAGCTCCATGGACTTTCTTGCAATTTTTTATCAGGGAATCTCTCAAAGACGGACAATATGGGTTTGTCATATCAACATGAACTCTTTTATCATCAAAAAATGTCTGCTGTCTTGATTTCGTTAAATCAATGAAGTCATGAGGTATCACAAAATCTCCAGGTTGTATACTTTTTTTCATAGATCCAACTGTACCTATCGAAAGAATACATTCGATATGACTTGAAGCAAATGCTTGCACGTTCCCTAGATAATTAACTTTATGCGGTGGAATATCGGATTTTTCTCCATGTCGATTAATGAAAAAAAGGTCATGTTTTTTCATTCTCGGTACTTCGACCGAGATATCACCAAAAGCTGTTTCAACCATAATTTTTTCTGGGTCCTTTATGAGATTGGCTATGCTATGTCCACTAATGATTCCGATTTTCATCCTATATCTCCTGAATACATTTCAGATTTAAAGCGATTTATACAATAAATGTTTATTTGTTTAAAGAGATACCTATTATAATGAAAGTAGCTTCTCTATTTTCTGGCGGGAAAGATTCTGTCTTTGCCATCTACATTACTCAACAATGGGGATGGGATGTTACTCACCTTATAACACTACAACCCGAAAAACGGGATTCCTGGATGTTTCATTCAATAAATATACACCTCACTGAAAAACTAGCTGAAGCAATTGATATTCCTCTTATCAAAAAACAAACAAAAGGCGAAAAAGAAGAGGAACTTGAAGATTTGAAAGACATCTTAAAGGATCTTAAAATAGATGGCGTCGTAAGTGGAGCTATTGCCTCAGAATATCAAAGAACAAGAATTGAAAAAATCTGCAACGAATTGAGAATAAAATCATTTACTCCAATATGGCATAAAAATCAAGAGTTAATTCTAAGAGATCAGATTAGCGCTGGTTTCAAAATAATCATTGTCGGTGTGTTTGCACACGGTTTTGATAAGACATGGCTTGGAAAAACAATCAACGAAGAATCAATAGATGAACTTATAAAATTAAGAAAAAAATATTCAATAAACGAAGCAGGCGAGGGTGGAGAATTTGAAACATTGGTTTTGGATGGACCTATTTTTCAAAAGAAACTTATTTTAGATGAAGTATCAAAAGAATGGAAAAGAGACAGTGGCATCTTAAAGGTAAAAAAAGCACATCTTGAGTAGATTAAAGATCTATATAGTTCAGACCCGTCATTTGCTGAAGAAATAAGAATAATCTTTGATCAATATTTTTTTGTTCGGAAAATTCTTTTTTTATTAATTCTAAAATTTGTTCTACTGTATTATTTCCATCACAATTTTTCCAAACAAGAGATCCGAGTTTGTCCATGTTTGCAGTAAATGTATTATCTTTTTTAATAACTTTACAAAAAGATTTACCGAAGTTGCTTCTGAACTTTGGTACTTTTAATTCAACAAGTCCATCTGCCTTTTCAGACCACTCGAAATCGAGTCGCCTTGGTTTGTACTGAAGAAATTCCTCAGCCGTTGGTAGACGTGGTTGTTGTCTTTCTTTATTTCTTCTCAACAAATATTTCCCTCAGTGGGATATATGCCAGGAGTAATGCAATAAAGAGCCACAGCAATATTGCAGGCAATACCGGTGGGAATTCAAATATTGCTAGATTGACGCCTCCAATTATCATGAAGGCAACTATGACTCCCATGAGTGCTTCTCCAGCTATAAGCCCAGCAGTGAGAAGAAGCCCCGTTCTTATAACTTTTTCTTTTGGTTTAACATCATGTTGTTTTATCGCTAGTTCCCAGTCACTTACCTCTTCTTCATCAGCACTTCCAAATTTCTTTTTCATATGGCGATTAGTAATTGCTCTAATTATTCCACCGCTAAATATTGGAATTGCAAGAGTGAATGGCAGGTATATTCCAATTGCGACAGGGAGAACTGGTAGATCGATGAGAATGAGTACAATTGCTAGTACCATTCCAGCTACGACAAATGGCCATACCATATCTCCACCTAGGACGCCTTTTACAATGCCTGCCATTAAAAATGATTGCGGCGCAGGAAGAGCTGGGCTGCCTATTTTGTAAGCTTTATCTAATGCTTGAATGACGATTGCCAAAAACGGTGCTGCTGCAATAACTCCAATCATTTCAGCTATTTGCTGCTTTCTGGGTGTTGCACCAATCATTCTACCGCATGCCATAGACTGGAGAACGTCTCCAGAGATTGCTGCTGCACAGCAAATAACTGCGGCAATAAGAATGGCAACACCAAATGCACCTGCTCCACTAATTCCGAATATAAGTAAAATAAGAGTTGTGACAAGTAGAACAGATACTGTTACACCAGAAATTGGATTGTTTGAAGAACCCAACAGTGCCGCCATATATCCAGCAATTGCAGAGGCGATAAATGCAAACAATATTGCAAATACTGCCATTACTGCCGAAACAGCCCATAGTTGTGATATGAATCCATATACAATAAAAATTGGAATGGCAAGAGCAGCAATCATAAGGAAAACTCTTTTAAAGTTCATATCCTGATCTGTTCTTTCCTTTGCTGCCATCTGACCGCCCCTTATTCCAATTATTGCTTCTCTTATACCACTTGCAAGGTTTGATCTAAGTTTAAAAATGGTGTATAGACCACCTACGACCATTGCACCAACACCGACGTAACGAATGTAGTCACCCCATATTTGGAAAAATCCCCATATTTGGCTACCTATATCAAAATTACCGTTTCCAAATGCAAGAGCATCCGCTATTTCGCTTGGTTCAACTGGCATCGGCAGACCTGTTGCAAGTGCGACCAGAGGAGCAAGTATCACCCAACCGAGTAGCCCTCCGACAAATATAAAAGATGAGATTTTTGGCCCAATAATCCAGCCAACGGCAAGAAGCGCAGGTGAGGTTGCTACACCACCATAAAGATAACCAGAATGTTCTTCTCCACCAATATTATATTTCCCGATATTGACGATAAAGTGGATAGCTCCCCCAATTGCATTGAGTGCTACTTGACAGAATTTTAAAAGTGCTGCTACAAGCACACCTACAATAAGCCAGATAGCGCCACCACTTGAGGATTTTGCTTTTGAAGATGACTCATCACCAACAGTTGTTGTAAGAACTGCCGCGACGGCCACTCCTTCTGGAAAGGGCAAGTCGGTCTTAATTACTAAAGCACGTCTGAGTGGTACCATCCATAGTACACCAAGAATACCACCTAATAACGCTATAGCTGTGGTTTCAAAATATCGAATCTCGGTCCAAGTTCCTAATATAACCAAGGCAGGAATTGTGAAAATTACACCTGCAGCAAGAGCTTCTCCTGCTGCTGCCCCCATCATACCGATGTTTACTTCAAGAATAGTTCCTTTAAATGGTTTTAACAATGCAAAAGCCATTACTGCTCCAGGAATAACAGCTGAAACAGTCATACCTGCATAAAGACCAAGATATGCGTTTGCTGCTCCTAATATAATAGCAAGAATAACTCCCACTAAAACAGCTTTTATTGTTAATTCCGGTATAATCTTCTTTGATGGGATAAATGACTTAAAATCCTCTCGTGATGGCATGGTGTACTACCAATAAGAATAATATATTTCATTATTTATAAAACCATCGATTTTATGTGTTTTTATAAAATAACTAAATCTAAAAATTAATTCTTTTTACAACTTTAAAAAACTTTTTAATGTGACATTATTATATATCTACAAGATAACGTAATATACCCGCCAAACCGCTAAATGCCCTATACAATGAATCTCCCTCCTCACTATTCCTTGAAATTAGCTGAACTTTGGCCCCTATTTTCTCTGCTATATCTGAAAACTCATCAATAAGATCTATTTTCTCATGGACCTCCATCTGGATAGATGTATTACATTTTGAACAAGTTGGTGGTGAAAAATCATTTAAGGCTTCTTCATCGACTATCCTATCTTCCGTATAACCACATGATTGACACTTCATTTTTAATCGGTATTTTCTCAGATCTTCAGAAAGTAAAAGTGTATCAACGACTCCCATTTCTAATGCCTTTCTCACCTGTGCTTCCCCATATATTGCAAGGCTTTTTTCGGTTTTTTTCACCTCTTTAAGAAATCGTTTCATAATTTTTTTTTCCTTGGAGATTTTTAGATCGGTCATAGTTTCCGATACTGTGGAAACCAGTTCCTTTAACCCAAACTCATCTGTATATCCTGTGTCAAAAGTATCGATAACCTTATTTTGAATTTCATAGTGCAAATAACCTTCATCAATAAAATATTGTTTAGTTGGACCAGAACCTCCTACAAAAATGCCATTTAGTTTTTCTTCTGCTAGAAATATCTCACTTGCCTTCTCACCACATTTAACAAACCACTCATGTGCCGCAATCTCTGTAAGACGCTCAAATCTTCTCTGAGACTGCCCGCCTCTCCCATGTTTGCCTGGAACCTGTGAGGTCATGTATTTAAGCAACCCTACTTTATCGCCTCTCAAAATTCCAATGGTACATTCTCTCCTGTCAAGCAATAAAAGCCCGTATATTTCCTTTTCAGTAAAAAACTCCTCTAAAGGTTCAACATAAAATGAAGAATCGCAACGATAAAGAAATGTTGTAATTGGAATAGGTGGTTCTATAACATATGCCACCATTTCTGTTTGATCGCTACTAGTGCTTTTATGACCAACAAAAAAAACAACCCCATTTTCAGGGGCCTGTTTAAAATATTTCAACCTACTCATTATAGATTCTATGGCAGATAGTACATTTTTCCTGGTCGTCTTTGATTTAATATTTTGAGATTGAGAGTATTCATTCTTGAGATAGGAGTTGACGTCAAAGACCTGTTTGGATGGAGGAACATATAACGAAATTAACTCCGTATGTTTGCCCTTACATGACTTAAGCTCTTCAATTTTTCGCTTAAGATCATACCTTTGTCTTTGTGTCATTTCGGCCATCGAAACTTCACCTGCTGTGTGCGATTGATTGTTCACCTCTAATTAACTTGACTTTGTCACATTAGATTTTTTATTCAATTAAGTAGGATATGCCATATCCTATTTAAACCTCCACCCACCCTTCCCATCCAGTGGATGGGATGCCAGAATGAAGTTTTTATTATCCGTAAAGGATATACA
>JAUXAU010000070.1 GCA_030619765.1 Thermoplasmatota archaeon | reverse complement strand
CAATAAACAAAACGAAAACAGCAACTACTACTCCTTTCTTGATGAGGTTATTCTTTTTCATTTTGTTTCCCCCATATTTATAATGCAGAACTGATATATTTGTTTATCTGATGTTTTACACATTAATTACTGCCAATTTTGTTTTTACCATCAAGTTATTAGTTTTGATGGCTATATAAAAAATTATGCAAAATAAGGAAAGATATTAAGAGAAAAATTCTATGTGATGATGTGGAAGATACTAATTTTACTAATTCTGAAGATGACAAAAAATTACATTATGAATCGATAAAGAAATATTTTAGAAAAAGTGCCGCAGATAAAAGGGGATTTTATAGTTCAAAAAGTACAGAGGGTGCAAAGCGAGAATTAAAGAAACGTAACATGTGGAAGATTTATACCTCTGCATTAGACGGAATTTTAAAGGACGATATTAAACTCTCTAGTGTTATTGATGTTGGATGTGGCATGGGAAATTTTACTCTTGAGCTTGCCCAACACGAACAATTTAAAAAAATAGTTGGCATTGATCTCCTAAAAGAAACGTTTGGTATCGCTCGTGAAAATGAGAATACGTTTGGAAACGTTTCCTTCTTACAAGGCAACTTGTTAAATCTTCCATTTATTGATAGGAGTTTTGATCTTACAGTGTGCTTAAACACTTTACATCACATACATAAAGAAGATTTTTGTAAAGCAATCCATGAGCTAGCTCGAATTACGAATAAATATCTCATGTTGGAAATAAGAAATAAAAATTACATTTTGGATCTTTGGTTTAATAAAATAGTATTACCGAAATTATATAGAGATCTACCTCAATACTCCTATTCACTTTCAGAATTGAATTATTTGATGAAAAAACATGGCTTTCAACTTAAGATTATTAGAGGAAAAAGTACATTTAGTCGGGCTTGTAGATGCCTCCTGATTGTATTCAAGAGAAATGATTAGAAATCGGTTCTGTGTAATATGAGTTTGGGAATTTTAGCTTGGGAGCTTTAGGTTGTTAACAGTATTACACAAATTAATTACTGCCAATTTTGGTTTTTGCCCAGAAGAATCAGCAAGGTTTATACTCAGTACACCACATATCGCCTGAAACACAATTACAATTAAATTGACTTGTAATTATATTATATATAAAAAGCAAAATTATCATAAAAATTAAAGCAATCGTCTCAATTAAACATCCAGGAAATCCCGAACATGTAAGATACTCGAAAGTAATATCTCTAGGATTATTCTTCGTGTCATAATACTTTATATCATTTGGATTTTTCCTTATATACTGGAGTGCCTGTAATGCATCTGATGTTTCTATATCAGTCATCTGCTCTTGGTTTCTCAGTTGAAGAATAATTCGTGCAACCATCTTGCTGAATGCTCTATCGTTCATCTTACTAATGATGTTTACAGCCTTTTGAACCTTTTCTGCTCTCTCTATTCTGCTTGAGAACTGGATATTGGTTGCCTCTCCATATCCAAGATAATCTGTAGTTATATCCTTTTGTTCTTGCCCTATCGCCCTCTTACTTCTAATACTGAATAGTGGTGACACTCTGGAAATAGTGGAAGATTTAGTGGTTTGATACCCTACTACACCTGTAAACGACATCAGAACCAGTATTACAACTGCTATGATACTTCCTATTAGGATTTTCTTGTTCATATCACTCTCCCCATAAGTTGTATTATAAGTGGATTCAGTATTGGAAATCTCTCTAATATCCTGTATAGCCACATGTTATTTGATTGCTGAATGCTTTGACTGTTGGGTTGTGATTGAATCGTTGGACGACTACACGCATCCGATTCGAAGTTGCCAGCATTATCGAATGCAACAACGGAAAAAAACTCCCCCAATTTAATACTAGACCAGTTGACAATCCACTCGTAAGGTGCTTCGTAATCAACAAACATATACATACATTCCATAAAAAACTCCGCTCTATTAATACCACTTGTGGCGTCACTGCAAATTGGTGTAAATCTTATTTGGACATTATCAGGGCTTTCCCATGTAATATCTACCACCGGTTCTGTCTGGTCAATCCGAATATCTATGGACATAACTGGCCACCAGTTACCTTCCCAATCAACTACCTGGATATCAACACTAGGGTTACCATCTTCACAAATAACAACCGGCTCAACGTAAATCTCCCCATTAACATACACTTCTTTTATTACTTCAGGGTCGTAAAGAACTGTTATTGTGACACAACTAATATAATAACCATTTTTTCCTTCAATCCCGTCAATATGAACAACTAAATCTTCCTCAGTTACTGCTATGATAGAGCTATCAACAAAGGTTTCACCAACACCATAAAGAGCACCTTCAACCACATAGAAACCATTTGGAACCTGACTTCCTTGTTGATTTGTCTGATTCCATGTCCAAGTTATATATTCTTCTGGTTCAAGTTCATGCCAACAATATGTAGCCTCCTGGTATACGATTTCACTTTCGTTGTTATATATCGTAACGATTGGTCCGCCACCATAGAGTATTACATCGCCAACATTTGTTAAATATATCGTAACTATTTCACCAGGGTCATAAACATCTTTATCTGTCGTTACCTCTAACTCAGCTCCTCTTAAACCTAGGTTTCTAAAATTGTTTTCAACGTTTTTGTTTTCTACAATTACAGTTCCAATAGATGAAACAACACTTATACTAATTAACAATAGTAAAACACTAACTACTACTCCTTTCTTGATGAGGTTATTTCTTTCCATAACTTTCCCCCTCTAAGTATTAATAATGCACTTCTGATATATTTGTTTATCTGATGTTTTATTTAATATTTACTGCCAATTTTGGTTTTAGCCAGAAAGATTTATGACAGAGAGTAGGGTTTATATATTATCTCATACATAGATATTATAGTATAAGGGAGGAATAAAAAATGAAAAAATACATTGTATTCGGAATTATTATCCTATTTGTAGGAGCGAGTGTTTTACCAACTATTAGTGGGAATATCAGGAAATTAGACAACGTTCAAGATGTATATGATGAAATAGAAACAATAGATGATGGAAATATTCAATCAACAAACACCTTTTCAAACGGATCGGGTATTATACTAAGTGTAAATAGAGCAAATGAAGTAGAAAGTGATGCAAAACCTGTTGAACCCCTAGACTTGGTAAATCCATTTTTTAATGTATATGAACTCATTGATTTTGGACAGACTGCATGGGGGATGACTTCTGCAGATTTTAATGACGATGGCGATATTGATTTCGCAGTTTCATCTGCAACCGCCCCATTTACTCAATCAACAATTTCTATCTTTTATAACGATGGAAATTTAGAGTTTACGCAGGATGATGTTTTTACGTTTTATTATTCCTACATAAGTGACTTGGACTCCGGTGATTACGATCTTGATGGCGATATTGATTTAATGTTTACATATTCCGAAAAATCAGGCGCTGTTAAGACAAACGGCATTGTGAATATTTTATACAATGATGGAGTAAATAATTTTAATGATTATACAATGGTTGTTAAACTTCTGCCAACAGGAGGAGAGAAACGGATAAATCCCCAAATTACGTCGGCAGATTTTGATATGGACGATGACCTTGACTTTTTAGTGGGTGATAACAGTGGTAAGGTTGAAATCTATTTAAATAATGGTTCTGGGAATTTCACCAGTGCAGGATTCATCAATGATTGGGGCAAGGTAAGCTGGGGTCTCACCTCAGCAGATTTTGATGGAGACGGTGATATTGATTTCTTAGTTGCAGCTCACGATATACCAGGTACAGCTATCGGCTATATTTATCTCAAACGGAATCAGCTGATTGAATCAAATCATACAATTATATTTGAGCAGGGTCCGGGGGAACTAATCTCAGAGACACCATTTTTAATAATTACCGTTAGTTTAATCTCACTTGATTACAACAATGACGGTGCTATGGATTTTGTCACAGGGGGAGGTTCACTGACATATATTTACATTAACAGAAATGGAACTTTCGAACAATTTTTTATCTGTAGACTCCCCCCATCACCTGAAGGTAACGCTGAAGATCTAAAACAAGGTGCTATGACTTCAGCAGATTACGACAATGATGGCTATACGGATCTTATTACTGGAGGGGATCAGGGAATAGTACGATTGTTAATCAGTAAACACCAGCTTGCAGTTATCACAAGACCTAAGAGAACATATTTGTATATGTTTGATGAGGAAAAATTCCCCATATTTCCATACAATGGAGTTCTTATAATTGGAAAATTTACAGTTGGAGTTAAAGAGTTGGTGGAATTAGAAAAGGTTGAATTTTATGTTGATAGAGGGTTACAGGAAACTATTACTGCGCCTCCATATAATTTCAGTTGGACTTGGAAACCGATTTTACTCTTCAGAATTAGACATACTTTGAAGATTGTTGCTTATGATTCTGACGGAAATCATACCGAGCATGAAAGAAAGGTTTTGAGATTCATCTAAAAACTTGTTTACCATTAAAATCTAGAGATTCAGCATATTTAGATGAAAAAATACGCATCTCTTTATTCCTCTTTTTAAATCTTACTCAAAATTCTTTTATACTTGCTCTTAAAGTCCTGTTTTTGCTCCTAAAGTCTGCTCCTAAAGTCACTTTAAGAGCAAACCCGCCCAGAAGAATAAGCATCTAAAGGGGACACCCAACAGTTGGACAAGCAGCCACTGAGGTAGGAGGATAACAATTAAAAAGACTCGTTATAAATCCAATTATAGAAGCTACAATTCTAAATAATATATCTAAAATACTACATCCAGGAAACCAACGACATAAAGAATACCCACTAGTTTCATCTCTATGAACATTCTCTGTGTCATAATATTTCATAGAATTTGGATTTTCCCTAATATGCTGTATATCCTTTAATGCATTTGATATTTCTTTATCAGTCATCTGCTCTCTGTTTTTCAGGTTGAGAATAATTCGTGCAACGAGATTACTGAATGCTCTGTCACTCATTTTACTAATGATGTTTACAGCCTTTTGAACTTGTTCTGCTCTCTCTATTCTGCTTGAGAACTGTATATCGGTTTCCTCTCCATGGCCAAGATAATCTGTAGTTATATCCTTTTGTTCTTGTCCTATTGCTCTCTTACTTCTGACACTAAACAATGGTGATGCTCTGGCAATAGAAGAAGATTTAACACTCTGGAATCCAACTACACCTGTAAACGACACCAGAACCAGTATTACAACTGCTATGATACTACCAAGGAGTATCTTATTATTCATTCTCTATCATACCTCATAAGTATCTATAAAGGACCTTCCTCAAATTCTGCGTTTATGAAGAATAAACCTATTTTTCCTGTATAGTCGTTTGGGAATGTTAGATGTTGAAATCTATATTTCTTATACATAATATAAGTTATACCTGTTTCATGGTCTTCTGCTAAATTTCCAGCAAAATCGTAAGCGATGACCCAAAAGTTGGAATTTTCAATATCATCAAGAATTAATTCAGAAACTCTAACTATCAATGCAAAAAAGGTCACATTTTCCTCGATAAGTTGTGGATTAAAAATTAATCCTCTTACATAACTTCTAGTATGTATAGGAGGATAATTCCACACATAAGGCGCTTCATAATCAGTATGCATCAACAAATCGTTCTTATAGAACTCTACGTAATTCATACCACTTGTGGCGTCACTGCATATTGCTATAAATATTACATACCATATACCATCTTCCTTATATGACTCCCAAGTAAGGTCTATTAAAGGTGGTGTTTGGTCAACCTTAAACTCAACTGATTTCCGCTCTTCTACATTTCCAGCATAATCAATTGACCAATACTGCACCGTGTGTTCTCCATCAGTTGTTACATTAAAAGGTTCGGTATAAATTTGATGTGCCCCTCCATCAATTTTCCAATACGTTACATTCACACCAGACATATCATCAGTAGCATTCAACGTAACCTCGACATCACTAACATACCAACTGTTATTACCATTAGGCTCAGGTGGATTAAGAGTACAAGTTGTAACTGGGGGAGTAATGTCATCGAAGGATACCCTATTTCCAGTTGATGGAATAACACTCACACTAACAAACAAGAGTATAACAACAACTACTACTCCCTTCTTGATGAGGTTATTCACACTCTTTCCCCCATATATCCTATGTAGGTTCTTGTATTTAGTTTTTATCTACCGTTGGTTATATTTGATGCTTGTTCCATAAACATTTATATACCCAAGCATCTATAGATATAATGGGGAGGAATAAAGTGAAGCATGTCATCCCAATACTCGTAGTACTGTTGCTCGTGTCTTCTGGTTTTGTAGGTGTTTCAAATACAGGGGAGGAGTTAATGGCTGATGCTGAGCAGATGGAGCAGGCAACAGCAACTTCTGCGGGTCCTATGAATTCTTCCTGGCCCATGTATTGCTACGACACAAGGCATACTGGACGTAGCCCATATAGTACTGCTGATAATCCTGGTGACGAGAAATGGAGATTTAAAGTATCAGATTGGAATGAAGGCGGTCCAGCTATTGATGACAATGGTACTCTCTATTTTGGAAGTGACGGCGGCTTTCTTTATGCATTGTATGCAAATGGAACATTGAAATGGAAATATAGAGCGTGGCTATATTCTGTTCCAGCGATTGCTGCTGATGGGACAATCTATGTCGGTTCATGCAAAAGTGGATTGCATGCAATTTATCCGAATGGTACAAGGAAATGGTTATTTAGTATAACTGGTGGTAATAAAGTCTCTTCTCCTGCTATCGCTGAGGATGGTACCATCTATTTTGGAAGCCAATCCAATAATAAAGTTTATGCTGTTAATCCTGATGGTACAGAAAAATGGAATTATACAACAGGTAAGCTGGTGTGGTCTTCACCTGCTATCGGAGACGATGGAACTGTCTACATAGGCTCTGATGACCACTATCTTTATGCACTTTATCCAAACGGTACACTGCGTTGGCGTTTTGGGTTAGTGAACACAGATACCCTTGTAAGAGGTTCCCCCTCTATAGCAGAAGATGGAACGATCTATATAGGCAGTCTATCTCTCCATGATAACAACTATTTATACGCTCTGTATCCCAATGGAACAATGAAATGGAAATCCTCTACTGGGATTATTTGGTCAAGCCCTTCCATAGGCGAGGATGGAACCATTTATGTTGGCGGTGGTAGTAAACTCTATGCGATTTATCCTAATAATGGAACAAAGAAGTGGAAATTCGGTCTCGGGGGAACTGCTACTAAATCTTCCCCTGCCATAGATGCTGATGGGACTATCTATATCGGTACGTCTATTGGAGGAACTAGGGGTGGTGATCTTATCGCTGTTAACCCTGATGGAACTAAGAAGTGGCGTAAGATGATCGCCAATAGGTATGTTCAATCTTCTCCAGCTATTGGCGAGGATGGGACTGTATACATAGTTTCGTCATCTAATACTCAATATGAGTGGTATGGTTATCTCCATGCGTTTGGAATAGGTGCGTTCAAAGTAGATGCCAATGGGCCATACCGCGAATTACCAAACGTACCTGTTCAATTTACTGGCGAAGCTTGGAACGGAACAGAGCCTTATACTTGGTATTGGGATTTTGGAGATGGAACTACTTCAGAAGAGCAGAATCCTCTGCATACTTATACAGCTCCTTGTGAGGTTTGTGATTTTTATATCGTCACCTTGACCGTTACTGATAGCACAGGCAACACGTCAGGTGACATAACAAGGGCACAAATTCAAGAAAACCTTTTCCCGCCAGAGATTCCATTTATTGAGGGTCCGACATCTGGTACGGTAGGGGTGGTATACAATTATACATTTGTTACATGGGACGATGACGGAGACGATGTATATTACTATATAGAATGGGGAGACGGAACAAACACAGGGTGGATAGGACCATATAACTCAGGTAAAGAAATTACAGAAAGTCACGCATGGAATGAACAGGGAAGCTACTGGATTAGAGCAAAAGCAAAGGACATACACGATACTGAGAGTTACTGGGGCTATCTTGAAGTCACTATGCCAATGAACCAGCAAACACAGAACAGTTGGTTTTTGCAGTTTTTACAGAATCATCCACGGATGTTTCCGATACTGAGACAACTGCTGGGGCTATAAAACCAAGGAAGTATTGATTCCCTTGGACATAATGCAATTCTGAAGACAGCTATTCATGTAAACAAACACGTACATCATTTTCTGAATATCTTAGTTGTTATGCAGGTGTATATGCATACGAACAATACTTTATTAAAACGAGGTAACATATGTTGTAATAACTGGGATATGGGATGCATGAAGATGGGACAGTTGCTTCTCCAGATATATTGAAACCTCTTGTTATACGGTCTCTTAGGAGAAGCAATGTTAGGAAAAAGATTGCAGAGTATCTTTTCGATATTAGCCCAAGCGGGAGTTATACCTCTGAGATTGCATATAATGTTCATACAACCCCGACAAACGTTATAGGTGCCATCAGAGGAATGAATTTCAGGTATAGGGAGGATGAATCGCTCATCGGTCTGAACATTGTTGAGCAGATAGGTGGTGGGAAAAATATCAAACTTTACAAACTCACTGATTTTGGAAAAGAGATGCTTGAATCAATGAAAGATAGGAGATAAATAATTGTTCAAACTTTTTTCTCTTGTTCCTTCGGCTTTATCGCAACTATTGTCTTTATATTTAGCATCCCTAAACCTTGCTTAGATTCAATTGTTATGAACCCTCCATCATGGTCAACTTCTTTAATGATGCCAGTACTCACATTGGCTTTTTCCTCCCCTGGTTCCTTAGTAACAATTTTACAGTATCTACCTACACATTTATTCAAAATATTTTCCGCCATCTCAACAACTCTCTCCGTGATAATATTTGTCAATATGACTATTTATAAGTATCGTGTCAAAATGTCAAAAATGAATAAGTCGTCATAAATTTACTGGTAAATTGCAGTTTCTTTCCCGAAGAGAACAAGCAAGCCTAAAAATATTAATAATGTAATCAATTATCCATCATCAGTCACCAAGCATCATCCGTCAACAGGAGAAGATAATTAGTTTTACTAGTAAAATGGTGTTCAAATCCCTTCCCCTGCACTAGTTATATATTACAAATGTAACAAATATAATTTGAACTGGTGTTTACTGGTAAATCTCATTCGCATCCCGATTCGGACACCTTTTTACGCAGGGCTTTTTCAGTTCATCCTCAGTAAACAGCCAATACGTTCCAAGATAACCTCCATGTCTCATTAATATCTCTGCTATGTCTCTGTTTTGCTTGTTCCATCTAAAATCATAAATTAAAAAAAATAGAATGTTAAGATGATGCCAAGGAACAACCGCTCCCACAATTTGGAGCGGCGTCCTGCAAATCCCTTTTTTCAACTTCCCTTTGGACTGTTTACTCCAGTCGATTGAAAATATACTTATATCGGGTTTAAACTTGTTGTTTCAGCCACCTTTTAAACTGCGTCCTCACTAGAACTTAATAGCGCTAGGTTTTCAATAAAAGATATATTATTTACCCCCTCTATTCATACTGCTATTTTGCAGTACTTCCAGCTGTTGAGCCATGGTTTGCATCATTTCCCTGGTTAAATGCATCTGTTGTTCAAGAACATTGTTTCTATGTTGAAGACTAGCGATTATCTCCCGTTGTTCACCAAGTTTCTCATCGATTTTATCGTTAACTTTGTTCAAGTCACTGAATATGCTAAGGGCATCACTGTAGCTGTCATAGGTCTTTTTCAATATCTTTTCAGGATACTTCTTATATGCCTTACTCAGTTCGCTTGTATGCCCTCCAATTGTGTTGATATGATTCTCGTTTGCCTCTGTGCTTGTCATTGTTGTAAACCAGAACTTACGGATTGTGTGTTGGTGCATCTTGTATCGAGGTGCCGCTAACGCTTTTTGCGTGTCTTTCTCATTATATGGAGCACCTGCTTTCTCTAAAAGTCTATTCCACATTTGGCGTGCATTGTGCTCAGTAAATGGAAAAATCCTGTTGTCAATTCTGCTTAATTCACCATCTGAAACAACTCTTCCATTTTTCTTAATAGTCCACTTAATAGCAGTTCCACTGGTGTTCTTCTCAAAGGTATACCCTTTTTTGGATATCTCTTCTCGCAAGTATTTCGATTTCTTGTAGCCGATTTTCAAGAATTTTTTACGGCGTTTTAGCCATTCTTGGAGTGCTCCTTTTGATTCTTCGGTGAAAAATGTTGTTCGTGTACGCCCACCTTTTGCTGTATCATATATTACAGTTATTGTTCTGTTTTCGAGGTCTATGTTATCCAGTGTTATTTTAAGAGTCTCATCGATTCGCATTCCAGATACAGCAACTAAAAGAAACAATGCACGTGATTTTACATCACCATATTGTAAAATTGCTTGCAAATCTTGATTTGTTGGAACCTTTTCAATGGTGATCGGATGGCTACCATTTCTCCGTCTGTTGATACCCCTCCATATCTTTTGCTTTAATTCCACGTCGTTTTCCATTAAGAAGACTTTTATCGCACTCATTACGCCTTTCTGACTCATAGGAGGTCGACCTGATATCTCTCGTGCTACAAGCTTTACATCGTCTTCATATTCCTTTGGATCTTTGTTTTCATCAAAATAAGTGTCTGGATCCTTTTGTAAAATCTCAAAAAACTTCATGAGGTGAGAACAGTATATTCTCTGGGTACTCTTACTTGCATAATTTTCAATAAATTCCTCAATTTTCTTCGATTTCATGCACCCGTATAACACTTATACATATATAAAATATTTGGTTTAACGTATTGTTAAGAATTTGTTGTTTAATTTTAATGTATTGTTAGCACAGTGGAAGCGAATTTAATATTCAATAATATTTGTTTTAGTAGGATAATCTTTATATCAATGTACAGATATTATTATTGTTATTAAAATGAATTTACAATATCATAGATGTAAGAAAAACTTGATCAGCAGGATGAACAAGCTCAAAGGAATATGGTTTCATATCGTTGGGATCGCTTGTATCATTTGGTTTTTAGTGCGAGTTGTTCCAGCTCCTCATAGAGTGCGTTATCCCTGTCAACAAATGTCTATAACGGTAGCATTGGGATATATTGTCTTTTGGAGTGTATTATTTCACGGGCTTTTAGTATGGATACGACGAGTGAAATGGAAGACATCAGCAATCATACCAACCCTTTCTGTTATTTTTATTATAATTTTTTCTGTGACTGGAATGGTGTTTGCGGATAACTATTTTAATGACGGAAATAACACAGAACAGTGGGATCCGATTCCTAAAGAACCTATAGGAACTCCTCTTGGGGCCAATCCTGGAAGAGTTGTATGGGTATGGAATCCAGATTCCACAGAATCAGATTTAAAGGGTTATTGGTGGCAAAAAGAAAATAATGATCAGTCGGTTATTGATCAGATGTTTTCTTCTGGAATTCAAGGTTTAGCTGGAGTAGAAATCGTTGAAGATGCTTGGGATATCTTGTTTAAACATTTCAACCAGGTTCATGGGAATGGTGAAGTGGGATATCAGCCTGGTGAAAAAATAGCAATAAAAATAAACATGAATAACTGCTGGCAAGCTCTTGGTTATATAAGAATTGATAATGATAGGGATGCAAGCCCTTATGTTGTAAAGGCACTTCTCAGACAGCTTATAAACACAGTTGGTGTAGCACAAGAAGACATCACGATATATGATGCATCACGTAAAATGGTCAACTGGTTTTATAAACGTGTTTACTATGAAACATATCCTGCAATACCATTAGTGCCAGAATTTCCAGATATAAATTATGTTGATATGGATGGGGGAGCCTCTGGTCGTCAAAAAGTAGAAACAAGTACACAAAAAATTTACTTTGCAGATGATACTGGTCTGTATAAAACCCTTCCTATTTGCGTAGTTGATGCGAAATATATTATTAACATGCCCATTCTTAAGAGGCACCCTATTCAACAGGGTGTAACGTTATCTGGTAAGAATTTCTTTGGAACCTGGATTGAACCGGTTATGGATATACATAATTATCATACAGGAGCTTTTACAGCGGGTAACCCTGCACCTCAAACTGATCTATTAGCTCATGAACATATTGGAGGGAAAACCATTTTGTTCATCGGAGATGGAATCTATGCAACCAAAAAAGATCATTGTACAATTGCTAAATTTAATATGTATCCATTTAACAATGATTGGACCAATAGTCTTTTCTTCTCGCAAGACCCTGTTGCTATTGATTCTGTGATGTATGATTTCCTTCACGCAGAGGGTGCGAACCCCTGTGAAGGGTCACAGAACTATTTGCATCAATCAGCAGAACCTCCATCTGGGGTATATGATCCTGAGAATGATGGCGTTTACGTTTCAGAAAGCCTTGGAGTGCATGAACATTGGGATACAACTCTAGATATATTTTCATCTGAACGGTATTCTGGTCCATCTGGCAATGGGGTTGATTTCATAGCTTATGGTGAAGAAAATGCTCAACCTGCGGTTATTATAACAAAGCCAAGAGAGAACTATCTATACTTATCTGGAAAAGAGATAATCTCCTTGCCAATAACTGTTATAATAGGAAAGATCAGCGTAGAATCAAGGATAAATGGTATATCTGAAGATGTTGAAAAAGTAGAGTTTTATATCGATAATGAGTATCAATATACTGACTTTGAAGAACCATATACATGGTTATGGGACAAGCCAAATTTCTTCAGACATACATTAAAAGTGATCGCTTATTATAATGATCGAGATCAGTTAAGTGAAGATGTTATAGTGTGGAAGTTTTTCTAATCTGATTTAAATATTTTGGAGTTACACAATAGATATCGATTACTTCAAAATCAAATTGTTGACTTAGTACTATCTCATAAGTTAATCTTTCTTTATCCAAATATTTCTCAAGTTTTACCATGTCAGAAAGAGAACTGAACACAAAATATGCACGACCGTTTTGAGAAAGATATTTTTTTATACCTTCTATAAATCTTTTTGTTACTTGAACCCCATCTTTTCCACCATCTGTAGCTACGTCGAGCCACCCGCAAACCTTTTTCTCATCGGAAGCCGGTAGATATGGTGGATTGAATATTACAATGTCAAAGAGCTCCCTTTCTTTGATAGTTGAAAAAAGATCTCCATCTCTCACTTCTAAAGTTCCTTTAAGCATTTGGCGATTTCTTTTTGAATTATGATGGGCTAATTGAACCGCAAAAGGATTTACATCTGTGCAGATCACCTGTGCCCCACAACGTGCACATTCAAGAGCTATTAAACCACAGCCCGTGCCAATCTCTAGTATTTTATCTCCGTAGTTAATTTTTAATGCTTCAATCAACAAGAAGGAGTCTTCTGCAGGTTCATAAACTTCTGGATGTAAATCAATAACTAGTCCGTTGAAATGAAATGTTTTACTTGAAATAGTATCTATCAATAAAGAACCGTCCTTATTTTGCCAATAAATTTGATTTTATATATGATTTGTTACTATATCAAAACAATGAAAAAAAGAAATTTGAAAATAAAATAGATAACAATTGTACAACACTCTTTATATAGAGTTTTAGGCACAAGCTATTCTATGAAGGGTAAAAGAACGGATGAAGCGATTTCGGATTTATTGGGAGCAATGTTGTTATTAACTGTTGCTGTTTCAGTTTTTTCTGTCATATCTCTTAATATTTTATCTGATCTATCACCTGAGGAGCATCCATTGGTAACAATTGTTGGAGCTTTAGAAGGAAATAATGTAATACTAACACATCGCGGTGGGGAACCGTTGCCTCTGGAATCAGAAATTGTACTTACTATTGGTGGTACACAGTTGAATTTCACAGCCGGACAGCTTTTGGATAATAAATCAAAGCAAGATGAGCTATGGACAATAGGTGAATTACTCGTTTATAGCGGGACAAATTTAACTGGTCTTAGGGTTGAAGCAACAGTTGTTGATGTGAAAGACGATACAACATTGTTAATGGGGATTCTTCAACACGGATAAATGAGGTTTTTTAAATCATTCAATTTTTCAACTGTAAATTTAAATGTTTGTTATTCTTTTTTTAAAAAAGTTAATGTTATATCAGAAATAACAGTTATAAAAAATAAAAGAAGTTGAGTGGATACTTCACTATTCGTATCCGCCCATTAAAAGACTTGGGTCTCCAATTAATACCCACTGTTCAACCATTTGGCGATCAGCATCATCAATATTGATATCAAATTCATTGACATAGTCTGTAATTGCAGCACTATGTGCCTCTCCAACATGATCTTTTCCTAATTGTCCATAGTTGTAGAAGAACCTTGGCAGTAACCACCCATCAAGTCCATTCGGGTAGTCGAAACCGGGAAGTCCCATTCCTAGTCCACTATTACCCATTGTTGCAATGGCTCCTCCATTTACTTTACTTGTTAGCCACCAGCTGAAACATTTTGGCACCCATTCATAACTGAAGAATGGTCTACCAAAGAATCCTAATCCGTGCTTAAGAATGCCCTTAAGGATGTTACTCAAGGTGACATTGAATTGACTGTTATGACAGCCACCGATAACAATTACAGGGAGTTCATCTATGTTATTTAATTTTGGATTAAGTTTCAAGGGATGAAAAATATTATACATTTGGAGAATGGTAATTTTATTATCATTGTTCGGATCATCGGGAGGATATGTCACTAAAATAGATGGATTTGCATGACCCGCCATATGGATAAACCCAGCTCCATTGTTGATTGCCTGTTCAACATCTTCTTGACCAGTTAATCCTCCATTAGACGTCCATAGTCTTTCAAAATTAAATCCTGTCATATAACTTGCTGAGACATCGGTATCGATTTCTGCTTCATATGCCCCTGCGGGCCCACTATCTGGATAGGTATCTCCACCGATAAGAAGCATATGTTTAAACCATGATTCAGCGGCTTTATCTTTCTCATAATCTATAATTTTATTAACCATGGTTTTAACATCACCAATTTTTCTACAGGGTAGTCTTCCAACATAAACATCAGGTGCACCGTCGATTATATCTTTGCTTCCATATCTAAATTCAGCAAATATGTCATTGCCATTGGAATCCCAGTCCTCAAAAGCAGTTCCGTTATCCTTGTATATGTCTGCATAGTAAAGATCACTATCAACACCATGTTCAAAGTTTCCACCAGCATGATTGTTAGTATTTCTTGCAGGAAGGTACCACGATTGAAGTTGTCTTACATGTCCACCGACAAGAAGAACATAGCTTATCCCCAGTTCTTCAATTGCATCTTTGATATAAAGCTTAATATTCTCCTGTTTGTCACGTCCATCAGTATATTCTACATAGATATCCTCGGTTGTCTTAAGAGTTGTATTCATTCCCTTACTGATTTTATGATCTATCAATGGTTGGAGTTCCTGTTCAAATTTAGAGGGAGTGATTATAACAAGATCATATATATCAGGAAATGTGATTGGATTTGAAGGTTCTTCATATGTTATTGATATTTTTACAGAATTACTGTGATATAAAGTATTTTCTGCAGGTGAATATCTGACTGGATAGCATTGGACTGTTAAAAATATAACATGTTCAGTTCCCTCCAGTCCTGTGCATGTTCTGTAACTAAACACAGTATCTGGATATAGGTCAGAGCTTGAGTAAATTTCTCTTGATTTTACTTCTGCTCTTATAGCATTCTTTCCTTCAATTATTGGTTCAGGAGCAGGCCTAATTTCTTTTGAGAGAATCTGCTCTGTTACTTCAGAAAACTCAACGAACACATCCTTAATATTGGAACCAAACGGAAATGTATACGTCTCGGTAATTCTGGGCAATACAGGTTTACCAGGTTCCATTAAATAAGAAGTGGCCCCCTCCAATTCTACAGAGATATACTCGTCATCTATATAGATTGCAGGAGATGATAAAGATAGGGATTCTATTTTTTCAATTAATTTATTTTCGTCCACTTCAGGTAAAGCAACTGCCCCAAGTCCACTTACAACTAAAAGACCTATCATCAATATTGATATTGTTTTCTTCATATTTTTCCCCATTTTTATAACAACATAGTCTATATATAAATGTTTCTAATATGTTATGTATTGTATTCATTTTTAGAATAAAATTGTTATCAACATCCAAAATATCTACGTTTTATAAACATGTGAATAAATATGGTATGGTTTTTGAAAGCCAACCAAATGGCTGTAGCTAAAGATACACTAGGTGCTTTAAGGGAGTGGTTAGGGATATCAGCAATTATAATTTTAGAAAAATTTTCTAATAGCTTTCAGCAATCATTAAATCCGTCGTTCCTTAGAATACTGGATAGGTTTATGGAACGTTTTCCATTGTTAATGTGGTTACTCTCATGTGTTCTTGCATTTAATAGAAATTATATCTACAAGTGATAAAACAAAATCTTTTTTTTTATTTCTCCGGAAAAACAGATATCTTGGACATAGTGAAATAGGGGTTTCACCCCTATAACCCCGTTCCGCCTTCGCTTCCTCGGCACGCCCTTCGGTCATGCCGCATCCCCGCTCGGCGGGAACACCTGCAATGTCTGCTGCCGATCATCAATCACTTTTACACCATGACGATTCTGCTGACTTCTACAATAATCAGTTGATTCATCCAAATCTATTCTACCCGTTGACTCATGATGTTCATATCCACTCCAAAAGCCGCCACGTGGGTATCGTTTCCTGAACCCAGAATGCACTTCGAACATTTTCTTGGCACTCCATGATTTCAGCATGATCTCAGCATCTTCTACTGAGTATCGTTTCGGGATGTTCACTTGGAAATGAACATGAGTTACGGCAAAACCAAATTCACCGAAATCAAATCCCAAATGTTCTAAGTCTTTGAATGCTTCGATACAGGTATCGATATGAGACTGCTTTCGAAAACACTTATACCTCTTTTTGGTGACAAACAGCATCGTCATCCAATTATTTCGGGTGTCACCCGAAATCTTTTTAGAGCATACGCTACTTACATTTTTCATAGATTTTTTTACTCCTGTCGTGCATCTTCAAGGGCACATCTCAATGGTGTGCCTGCGCGACAAAAAAAAGAACGGTTGACCGGGCATAAAAGAGCGACTTTTCATCTGCGGGTCTTCCGCTATGCTTCAGACCACGCAGTATTCCCAGCCGCAACTATAA